>NZ_JBXVVH010000009.1:0-152795 GCF_057219185.1 Lacinutrix sp. YIN62 | reverse complement strand
ACGCATACTCATCTTTCACCGTAATCTTTACTATACTTTTGATGCCAAATTTATAGACTATAAGGTATTAATCTTCGTTTCCAAAGGCTATCCCTTAGTGAAAGGCAGATTGTATACGCGTTACGCACCCGTGCGCCGGTCGTCAGCAATAGCAAGCTACTCTGTTACCCCTCGACTTGCATGTGTTAAGCCTGCCGCTAGCGTTCATCCTGAGCCAGGATCAAACTCTTCATCGTTAAATCTTAAATATTGTTTAACAATTAAGGAACTTTTCTAAGTACTCAAAATGGTTTATTCTCTTTTGTAACTAACATCGTCTCCAATGCTAATCTACGCTGTCAATTCAATATGTTTATGAACTTTTTTTCTTGTTTCTCTAAGCGCTTAATCGCTTAGCGGCTGCAAATATACAACTCCTTTTTAATCTCGCAAGATTTTTTTGGTTTTTTGTTGTATTTCTTTTTTAGCCTTGTTTCTGAACGTCGCTTTTACTCTTTTGCCTTGTGGCATACGTGCTAAGCGGCTGCAAATATACATACTCTTAGCGCTCCTGCAAGCTTTTTTTTATTCTTTTTATTAGGAGTTATTTGCTTTTTATTTAATTACTTTGTTTTAAAGTGTTTACAGAGCTTTATTTCTATAAAGGTTTTGATCTTATTGGCTTTTTGTTATCTTTTGTTTTTTTAGGGCTTTGTTTTAGAACTTTTACTCTTTATTTTATAGTAAGGACCTTTCTCTTTTTATATTAATTAGGGTGATGAGATTTTAATACGCTTTTTTTAGTATTACGCTATTGAGAGATTTTAGATTATTTTTAGTTTCCTTATATTATTAGGAATACTCGCTTTTATTCTAGTCGAACTCTTATTATAGAGCTTAATCTCTGCTCATGCTATGGTTACTGTTTTTATTGTTATTGCGATTTGTTTTATTGAGCTAAGTTATATTCGAAATAATGTAAGATAAATTACACTAGAAGAACTCGCAATTCCAAGATAACCCTCATAGACGTATTAAATAGCACTCATAAGGGATCAAACATAATTGATATCATTTAATAAAGCACAGAACTGGTCTATAAGTAATAATTGAACTGGAGAGAGAATAGTATTCAACATATTATATATCTACACTTATTTCATATATGCTATTAAAAGAGATAAAGATCTATAGCATAAAAATATTGCTAGCCTATTGCGTAAACTAAAAAACAAAAGCCCTGTAAACATAGATGTTTACAAGGCTTTTTGTGACCGCGAAGGGATCACGTTTTACTCATTCATAATTGGTATAAAAACACTAAACTCGCTTATTTACTGCTATCAACAAAGAATAAAACATTACACATCATATAATAAATACTAAATAAAAGATATTTTACTTACCACTATACTTACCCTGTTGTATATTTGTGGTAAGCAAAAAAATTAAAATGTATTTTTATTTAAAAGAACCGAAATCAAAGAAAGAATCTCTAATTATTATCCAATACTACCTAAAGAGTGAACGTGTTCTTTTCAAATATTCAACAGGAGAAAAAATACATCCTGACAATTGGGATTTTGAAAACAGACTACCTAAAACTAAAAAAGGAGCTGGAGGTGTAAAATTAAAAAAAATCACATCTAGTATTATGCGCTACAATAGTTTTCTTGAGCAAGTTGTTGACAACTATAAATTAAACAATAGTTTTATTTCACGACAAATTTTGAAATCAGAATTCGATAAGAACTTTAAAAAGGTAATTCATAATGAAGTAAAGAGATTTGAATATTTAACAAATTTCATAGATGATTTTGTGATTAAGGCTCCCGAATTAACAAACAGATCCACAAAAAGAAAATATAATCTTACCAGAATAAAACATTATAAAAAAACTTCTAACCGTCTTAAGGACTTTGAAAAACATAGACAATCAAAAATAAAAATCAATGCCTTTAATATTGATGTTTACGATGAATTAATCACCTATTTGACAGATAAAAGAGGCTATTCTATTAACTATGCAGGTGATTTAATAAAAAATATTAAAACGCTTCTAAAGAAAGCAAAGGAATTTGGATATAGTGTGCATTCTGATTATAAAGAGTCCTCTTTTACTGTTTTGAAAGAAGAAAGTATCGCTTTAGCATTAACAGAAACAGAAATAAACAAAATAGTTAACTACGACTTTTCTGAGAACGACAGATTACAAAATTGCAGAGACTTATCAATAATTGGCTTATGGACAGGACTTAGGGTTTCTGACTTCTTGTCCTTACCTGAAATCAAGGAAGAAGATAAATTTATTACAGTACAGCCTAAAAAAACAAAAAACACCTCAGGAAAAAAAGTGGTAATTCCATTGCACCACCATATAAAAGAGGTAATTACAAAGCGAGGAATGCCAAGGATGATTTCTGACGTAAAATTTAATAAATATATAAAAGAAGTCTGCTTTGAAGTTGGTCTAACTCAAAAGGTCAAAGGGAGTTTGATGAATTCAAAAACTAAAAGAAAAGAAAGTGGCATCTTTCCAAAATATAAATTAATAAGCTCTCACACTTGCCGTAGGTCCTTTGCGACAAATTTATATAAAATGAATTTTCCTACTTTGTCCATAATGCAAATTACTGGACATACCACCGAAAAGAGTTTTTTGACCTACATCAAAGTAACACCAACAGAACACGCAGAAAAACTTTTGGCTCATTGGGATGCTTACTATGGTAAGTAATTATCGAAGGGGTTGTATGACTTGTACAATGAATTAATCTTTATAAATAAGGAGACATAATCCTGTATATAATCACCATCAAAGCCACCCCTTGCTTTTCCTGAGTTTGTACGCTGAAGAATTAAAAAGATAAGCTTCCCATTAAACTTTTTACGTAAATCCAGATCCACATTCATACGCGAATACAGTTCCAATAATTTAGGTAGGCTATCGATAAAAACCACTTGAAAATCTGCAATACTACTTATTAAGCGCTGGTATGTTTCTACCCCTGTTTCCCCGTCGTCCTCACTCTCTATAACAATAGAAAATGAAGTTAAATATAAAAATCACAGAAGATCTGTTAACCGATCTTTAAAATCCATTTCAGAAAAGCTAGAACTTACCGATATTATAAAAACTAAAAGCCCCAGATTCTTATTTAGATCAAAAGCTGGAGAGCTTTTTACAAGCGACATAGTTGTTATGCAAATTCAAGGACACAAACCTCAAGGAATAACATTTAATTATCAAAGTAGGCTACCTAATCATGTCATAGATAAAGAACACAAAACAATAATTGATGCATCAGAATAATTAATTAAAACTATATAGAAAGCCCAAACCAAGACAACGTATTAGAAGACTCATCTCCTGAACTTGCTGTTATTCTCCAAGCATCTGAAGTTGTAAAAATAACTTCGTAAAATTCTTGATTTACGTCCATAATATCCATATAAACAGGAGCTCCTATGTTTGATTGTGTAGCAATATTGAATTTTTGAATACTTAATTGTATCTGATCAGTAGTAAAACCATTAATAAAAGACATACTAAATCTACCTATGTTTGTTAAAACATCATCAGTAGGAATTTTAGTTAAGATAATTCTATTCTCTGAGGTTTCAGGGTATGATGCAACAACATGTAAGTCCTTATAAGAGGACATTCCTGCTGAATTAACAACCGTAAGTCTTAAAAAGTAATCTCCCTCAATATTAAAGTACCCACCGTTTTTAAATGTAGTATTTGAATGTTCATTATTAGAAGGAAGGAATTGCCCATAAGCATTCCCTCCTGGACTACTTAAAACTTCCCATCCATAAGATAAACTCAAACCTTGCGGGTCTGATGACGCTGAGGCATATATTCCAATATTAAAACCAGGAGGAGTCCATCCAAAAAATGGAGTTTCAATTGTTGCTGTGAAATCAGTTTGAGGGGAGCCGTTCACGCTACCAGAGGTTATAATAATTGGTGGTTCATATACAGTATCTCCTGATCCGTCATCTATAACTAGGGTAAATTCAGGAACACTTCTTAATTTAAATAATCGAAAACTTATTTTTTCAAATAAAGCATTTATATTTTCACGCTTTAAAGAATGTACTAAAAAATAATTTTGATAAATCCAGATCTTACTGTCTGCATTTATTTTAGAAGACAAATACAACGGTAAATTTAAGGTTAAACTATATTCTTCAGAATTTAAATTTTGATAATACCACTCTCTTAAAAAATGATGAATAAAACCTATTCTGGAATAAGTAATATCCCCATCTACAACTAAAGGCATCGCATTGGTATTACTTTCAAAAAAAAGAATAGACAACCCTTCTTGGTGTTTTACATTTGGATGTGTATCCAAATAAACTACTGGCAAAGGTTCTAAAGGAATTCGTTTCTCAGAAAACCCACTTTCCGAAGCTACAAATAACCCATTTTTTTGCAAGTTAAGAACTTCTCCATCTCTAAATATGATCTTATAACCTGTTGATTTATTTAGTTTTCTTGGGACATCATTAATTGCATATTGAGAAAGATCTATAGCAGACTGTTGATTAACAAAAGTGTTAAAAAAATTCAATGTAATAGTTTGTGTCGGCTCATCAAAAACAGTTGTTAAAACAAATGTTTCTTTAATATGATTAATATACTCTGCAATGGTAACATCTGGTAATAAATCTACTAATGAAATAGAATTATGATATAGAGGCCTTAATGTGCCAGTAACTTTAATTGCCCCTTGAATAGTTTGTTTGACTTGATGGGTGCATTTGATACGAACCTCTAAAAACTCTCCTTCCAATTCTTTAGGAACATCAAAACGAAAAGAAATACTCTTACTGAAAGAAACAGGGCTTGTTTCTGCTTGCGTATTAGCATAAGCTATAGCTGAAGGGATTACCTGACCATTAAAGTAACAACGTAAACGAAACTCCCCTGATATATACGCAGGAAATTCTGCTTCAAGATCCAAAGTTACATTGTAAGTTCCATACTCATTCATTAAAATATTGTTGATATACTCATTATATGTTAATGTAGCAGGAAGCAAACCAGAAATATTTGATTGAGATAATGTTACATACATATTCTCTTCTCTAGATAGGTCTTTATTGGTATAGAATATAGAATTATCGTGATACTGTAGTATTTTATTAATTGATGGGGTCGACATAAAATCGCCTTGAATTGCATACCCTATTTGATTAAAAATAAATTCTACTATTTTCTTCATATAAATGAATGGACGCATTTCATTCATTTTGTATGTAGGTAATATTGTGTCAGGATACAACTCAAAAAAACTACCATTTTCATTATCATTTATAAATCCGTTATAGCTAGCAAATTCATAATCTTTATATTTCTCTGGAGCATACACTTTCACAAAATTAATTGAAGTATCGGGATAATCTAAACCTATTGTTTGCTCTGCAAAATCAAAGATATCCATCCCTGCATCTAGCGTTATTGTTTCCCAGGGCAATGTTTTTAATCGAGCATTAAGAATTGCTTTTTGAAATGAGTAATAGATAACGACCTCTATTTCTTTTGCTATTCGCAAAACCATCAACTCTGCTTCATAATACTTATCATTGTGGAATAGAGTCCCTGTTATGTACTTATTTGGTTCTTTATTATTATGAGAATGAACAAACTCAAAAAAAGGAATAAAGCTTCTTTGTTTTGGAATTTTAAAAGGAAAAGAATACTGTTTTATTAAATCCTTTTCAAAAAAAGAGTTTTCTTCAGAGAATTTTATCTTCAAATGGGATAAATCAATTTTAAAAAATTCTGTTATGAATATCGTCATTTTTAGCTTTTTTAAATTTTAAAGTCTCGTTATTTTCGTAGTAATTAGATTTGTATGGTTTGATCCTTTGAGAACCATTATTAACTACACGTACTAAAGAATCTGTTACAAGAAATTTATTATATGATTTTAACATTTCTCTTAAAATCTGATATTTTGCTACATCTATAATGTACCCTGTATTAATGGTAAAAGAAAAGCTTTCTTGCATTTCATTTTCACTAAGATGACTAAAAGTATTAGACGCGAACTCTTGAATTTGCGTTTTTAAACTTTCATCATCTTTTCGTTCTCCTGTTAATTCTATAGTTGAAAGTGTTCCGGAAGCATTTTGATAGGCTATACTGTTATGATCTACTCCTTGACCTACAATATGATAGCTCCCTAAATCAAGAATAGAATCATCACTATACTTTAATGATAAAGAGAACGTATCTGCACCTTCGTTTTCTAGGGTTTTAATAGGGACTGTTAATGTATGTAGTTTTTTATTTGTTACTGGAGGCGAAAGATTCATTTCTATATTAGAGACTCCATTATTAACCAATAAGCTTACAGGTAATGTATTGGATAAAAAAGTAAAGGCCAAAATACCTTCTTGGGTTATAAAAGACGCATTTAGTGTATTTACTAAGTGTTTATCATTCTCATTTATAAAGGCTGTAAACGGTAATGAAGAAAACTCACCAAGCATCATAAAAAAGGCATATTCTGCCTCTTCGAGAACAGCATTTTGCTGCATTTCCTTTAACAATATAGTAACGTCTGCTATGTGATAATCATAAAAATCACAATCCTCTTTATCTATATTTATTAGCTCAAATTTCTGAGTAATAATACTATGTATATAATTCTCAATATATAATTCTGCTTCGTTATTAAAAAAGGGCACTTCAAAAGTATGCTCCCATTCTTCATTATTATAGACTACTGATAATTTACAGGACAAAAAGCTTGCATCGTCTTCTGTTTGTACTATTATCCTATTATTATTAGATGTGCCATAGATATGAGCATTGTAATACTCTCCTTGATATATCATTCTCTAGTATTTTTTAATATTTGATCATACTCTTTATCTATTTCTTTCTGTCGAACAAAATCCTCATAATCTCTAACGACAAAACTTTTTATACCTTCGTCTAGTTTATGGTCTAATTTTTTTAGAAAACGTAAAATCGCCATATTTGAAGTATTATTTTGATTTTCAGAACTGCTTTCTTCATTGATTATAGGTGGTGCAACTTCAGAGGTACTCCCCCCTTCATAAAAACCTTTACCAAGTCCTTTTAAACGTTCTTCATCCAACCAATTAAGTGTAGGAGCATATTTAGGACTAGAAGTCATAAATTCTGGCGCAACCCATTCGTTTTTATGTACAACTCCTGTTACGCCCCCATATTCATCATTATAGATTGGTTTATCTCCTGTATACCCTCCTTTTTTAAACCCTTTTATAGCGGAAGCGGCTATTGTTGCCAAACCTATTCCTGTTCTAATTTTAGAAGCCAATAGCATTGGTGTAGAAATAGCTGGATTCCATCCCCAAGCAGCGCCAATTGCAGCCCTTTCTTTAACTCCTTTTAGAACTACATCAGCACCAGCTACAATCTTTTCGGCAGCAAAAAAGACTTTATGTAAAGCTTTAGATTCATCAAAAAATGATTTAAGATTAGAGATTCCAAACTTTAAAAGATCCATTTTTGCAGCTTCTAAATCCTGCTCCGCTTTTAACTGTTGTTCTTTATTTTTATTATCCTGTTTAGCTAATTTTTTATTCTCCTTTTCTTTTGCTTTTAACCTTTTATCTGCATATTTATCTCGAATAGACTGAAGCTCTGATTCTTTTAGAGTCTCTAATTTCTTTTTTAATTCAGCATCTTTAAATCGCCCTGCTTTTATAAGTTCTTCTTCTTTTAAATTCAAAATACCAGCCTCTTCCTCCATTTTGGCTAATTTTGCCTCTAGATTCAAGATATCTTCCTCTTCTTGCCTTTCATCAGCTTCAAATTTTTCAAGCTCTTTTTCTAGCGCTTTATCAGATTCCCATTGATCTAAAAATTCCTTTAATTTCTTCTTAGACTCTATGATTCTTTTATCTTCTGCCGTTAACTCTGTATTCTCAATTTCATCAGTGCCGCTTATATTTAAATCTTCTTCCTCTTTTACTGGAATAGGCTCATCAGACACTAGGTTATTTAAAGAAATTTTCTCTAGTTTATTTTTTCCATTCCAAGCATCATAAATATCACTAGCATCATTTATCGCTTTATTCTTTAAATCTGAAAGTGTAGAAGCAATGTTCTTAAACCCTGTATTAAATGCCGTTTTTATTTTTTCAGGATTGAGCGTAAAAATGCCTTCAACTAGAGTACCAAAAGATTTCATTTGATTCCAGGCCAAACTTAAAACACTTCCAATGATTTTAAATTGGCTACTAAAAACGACACCTAATGTTTTAATTATAGCGGAAAATGTAGAAGACTCATTATTTAAGTCTACAAACCAATTATATAAATCTACTCCTCCTTTAAGAATTTTTAAAATCGTTTGTGTCGCGAATAGTTTTCCTTTTTGAATCCAAAGATTAAACCCTTTAGATCCTGAAGCAAACAGTTGTGTATAAGTGCTTTTTAACTCTTTATTTGTATCTAACTGTTTTTTTTGTATTTGCTGTAGCTCTGTAAGAGGTTTCTTTTGTTCATTAAGCGCGCTATTTACGGCTTCAAATATTCTTAATGCTCCTCCAGCGTCTTCTCCTGCAGATATAAATAGCTTTGATGTTAACTCTTGACGCTGTTGCTGATTTAAACTCGTTCTTTTTGATTCCCTATCTATTTCTATTAAAGCCTCTTTTACAGTTGTCTTCCCAGTCTTAACCCTATTTAATATGTCATTAGAGAAATTAGCTCCAAACGCATCTGTAAGAGATTCTTTTAAACCTTTACTTCCTGACTTCAACTCTATAGAAGCCTCTTTTATAGCGTCTGGTAGTTTGTCTTTGTAAATAGACAAGTCAATTCCTGATTCTACAATATTAGCAAACTCTGTTGCAGAAAAACCCGCGTTTTTAAATTGTATAGGGTATTCTTTTAAACTCTCTAAATAGTCCTCATTTTTTAACTTCCCTCTAATGGCTCCTTCTTCAATAATATCAAAAGCCTCATTATAAGATATACCATAACTTTTAACTAAACTTTTTGCTGTTTCGATACTATTATTTATATCTACATCAAAAGTTTCTTGCAATATTTCTGCACGAATACGAATAGCATCTACAGCCGTTCCTGTTTCTTGAGTTAAATCTCTAACGAGTTGATTTGTTTTTTCTATTTCAAGATTATATTCAACCCAGCTCTTTACTCCTATTCCTATTGCTGTTAATCCCGCAAGAGCAGCTCCAATTGGAGTGGCTATAAATGCTAAAGAGGCTTTAGTTATATTTTTAATATTCCCTACTAACCCTTTTAAACCTGTACCTATTTGTTTTAGGTTACCACTTAAAAAACCCGTTACAAGGTTATCCCAATGGCCTTTGGCTTCTTCTAAAGCATTACTCGAACCATGGATTTCTTCATTTACGTCTGCATACTTTTTACGCAAATTGTCTAATTCTCCTTTATATTTTTTTATATCCGCAGGATCATTAGCTTCTTTAAGTTTCGCTTTGACTTTAGCTATTTCACGACCTATACCTCCAAGACTGTTTTTGACCTCCTTACCATTTATAAAAATGGATAGCTGTCGAACTATTTTTTTATTAGCCATCCTTTAAAACGCTATTTTTGTAATTACTTCGTCTACACGAATAACTCCGATTTCCGAGGCCAATATTTCTAGTGCATTATTAGCATTAATAGTATCGTTAAGAAAATTAGTATTACTCAATAAGCGGAGCCGAACACCATTACTTTTTACCCCCTCAAAACCATAATGCTGTTTAAATCCGTAGTGTGGCATCTTAACAACTAAACGTTGTAATTCGCCTTCTTTCATCTTTTCCCGTACATTTGAGCGTAACAATTCGCTATTCCCTTGTGTGGTTTCAAAAAGAGTTCTAATTTGAGCTTTTAATGATTTTCTTAAAACCTGTGCAGCTTTCTTTCCTGCTGCTTTTTCTTGCTGTGTAAAAGACATTCCCGACATAACTACTATTTAATGGCAATTTAAAAGGGAATACACTCTTAGAATAGGACATAAAAAGACTTAAATAAAATGATTACAACAAGCTATAAATCACTCCATTTCTCGGGGTTTGGGATGGTGCTTTCTTGATTCTTTAAGGTTAATTCACAACGATAACCATAAAGACCATCTGAAAATATGGGACCCACTTTAAAGTGTTGAAAACTATTTTCTTCTACTAATCCATACAGCCAATTTTTATCGCCATTAGCATTTTTAGTTTGCTTTGCGTCGTAAAGAATTCTCGCTTCAATATCAAAGCATATTTGTTGGCAAAAATCTAAGACTTCATTTTGCGCAGCATATTCATCTAAATTTCCTGTTTTCGTATTCGGTTTCCCTAGAATAGTAAAAGCTGTTGTGTTGTTATGAATTATTTTTGTACGATCTCCTTTTGTTTGTGTTTCTGGTGCATCGCTAAGCATTACAGGCAATTCAATGCCTGAACGTAAAGCTCCTGTGACTTCAGATACATTCCAACGATATGAGTCTTTTATATCGTTGTGATTTTGAGCAAGTGACTCAAGGTAATTGGCTATTGATAAGAATGAAACTCTAGGCATAAGGCTTTGTTTTTAGCTGTTCTTCAAAATCACTTAAAAAAGTATAAACATTGGTGCTACAGGTTTCTTTGTATGTACCAAATTTCCCTCCTGAAAGGTGTAATATCAGCTTGCCAAAACCACTACTTCTCGGGGTTGCTCTTTTTACTTTAGGTTCTGGAAACACAATAGGGAACTGTTTGATCATATATGATCTTGCCCCTTGATAGCTTAATGCTATTGCTAACAATGTTTTTTTATCTACTCTAGAGACGTTTTTTGCTCTAGCATCTAACTCTGTTTTATCAAAAGAGACACGCTTCCCTTTTTCATCTAATTCTCGATATAATACAGCTGCTAGATATTGTAAATATTTAAAATTCTGACTATTAAACCATCCTAGATACAAATCATCGGCATGAGAAAACTCATTAACAGATAAATTATTAATCCTATCTGCTGGAGCATATAATTTTTTTGATTTTATTTTAATTACAGAAATAAATGTTGTTAGATTAAGGGAAGAATAAAGCCAACGATAGTGTTTTTTTAGATCGGAAAACCCTACATTTTTAATTATAACTTGCACTTTCCAGTATTTATATACTTGCCACCATTTAACGTTCGCTAATGTTAAAAAAACTTTATAATCGAATAGTACTCCCGACAGATTACTATGTGAGTATAGCGCAATTTTTTTTAATTGACTTTCACTCAAATCATTCCATGCGCAAGGAATCTTTATATTCATACTCTATTTTCGGGTTGGTTGAAAAACTTTTACTTGTTTTACTGTTGTTAATTCTAAGCGATTAATGTTAGCTGTTCGCGTAGAGTCTCCAGATTCAATATGACTAATTCCGTAATTTACTTCGAATTTAATCCCATGAGAATCTGCTGATTGTAGTAAAGTAGAAAGCGTTATTATTGCCGCTGCTGTATCGTCTATTAAGGCTTGTATTTGCTCTGGTGTCATTATACTATTTTTTACGATCGATTATAAACGTTTCTGAATTACCACAGTTGTCTTTTATTATTATTGTGGCTTTTCTTCTTCCTAAAAATCTAGTTTTAATACCTAAAAAACTCCATTGATTACGTTCCCAATATGATATAACATCACTTTTATTCTTGAATTTCCTATCGGTTATATTAAGACTTAACGTATCATTATCAAATGCAACATATCCTTTAATAATCATACATTTTGAAGAATCGACAACAGGAACCTTTACGCTTTGTTGTTTTTTAATAGCTTCAAGTATAGGCTGTAAATTCACAGTTTTTTTTGTTGTATCCTGATATTTTAATTGTTGCGTTATTATGCGCGCTAATCGATTTATTTTTATTTCGTTTTGATTTAGAAAACGCTTAAGGTCCTTACGATTATATTCTAAATATTCTTCAATCTCTGCCTTATTATAAGTTACAGAGGCATATTTTAAGCTATCGTATTTTCTAATCATTTCCGCATTAACCCTCTGATCTTTTAAATCGGCTTTAGCCTGTTCTGCATCTTTATAATACCAAACGATGGCTCCAATAGCAAAAACGATAAGGCAAATTCTTAAGTTATTTATATTTAGTAAAGTCAACATTATAAATCCATTATTCCGTTATACAATAATTCTGCGGTCTTGTTTCTAAATTCGTCATCCAACAAAACAGTTAGATCACTCTTGGTAGTCATAAATCCCATTTCAAACAAAATGGCAGGACTAAAAGTTTCACGTATTACTTTAAACGATTTTTTTACTGGTTCTCTTAATTTTAATCCATAACCATTGTCTCTTAGGTATTGTGTTAATTTTTCTGCTATTATTCGTCCTTCGTCAGAATAATAAAAAAAACGACCTCCCTCCGCTTTATTCTTTAAGTGGTAAGCATCTGCATGAATAGAAATAAATAAGGGCTTCCCTCCTTTATTTTTGATCGTTGATGAAATTACTTGTTCTCGATTTACTCTTTCTTGCAAAGAAACATCATACCATTCATTCGTTATAAAGTGAGCATCACAACCATTTTGCCAAAACAAAAAAGAAAGTTTATTTCCAATAGCTTCGTTTACCGAATTTTCCTTTAATAGCACTCTTCCTTTTCGATCAAAAAAACCTTCACTTCTTTTCCCTGGTGTATTATAACCATGACCTGTATCTATTATAGGAACTCTACTCATCTGAACTTATATTTAAACGTTTCTTAACATACACTGATATATAGGATATTAATTCTTGTATTTCATTAAGAATGTCTTGTGAAAACACACCACTAATAGAGCAGGCCACAAATATGACTTCTTCCGATGCATTGAAATAATTTTTTAATATAATTCCTACGGACAAGCCCACAAAGGAGGAAATAATAAGCGTTCCCGCAAACCTCTTTAAGCTCATACTGTTTCTAGCGCGCTGAATTATAGCACCTATGAGTCCCCCTAAAACGAACCAACCGTATTTTTCAACTAAATTTAATAGCATTTCTTTCATTTGTAAATTGTTATTCTTTTATAAAAAAAGCCTGTTATTTGTTACTCTTTGTTTAAGTATATTACACTGCTATTAGGCGTTGAAAACAGTCTTCTATCTCGTCAAGCTTCGTGTCTTCGGATAACTCATTAATTATAGTGCTTATCTCTTGATCTTTTATAAAGTTTAACCCCACAGACTTCCACTTTGTACGCACTGCTTCAATCATTAATTTAAAGCGGTTATATAGTGCTAAGCCTTGCATCCATTTATTGATAACTAGTATTTTATATGCACTCAAGCTTAAATCGGCCGCATGGTCTTTATTGTATAAGTCTTTTTTGACCTCAAGCAAGCTATCTGAATCCCCTGAATCATCCATACAAGCATTATAAAGGGTTTCGTAAAGATTCATTCTGGCCTGCAATTGCTCATTAGTCAAGCCCTTTACTTCAATGATTAAGGCGATTGCACCTTTCTCTAGGTTATTTATTTTATAATCTATTTTTTGATAAATCTTTGCTTTTAGACAGGTTTCTTTCTGGTCAATCGCTGCTTGGGTAGCACCTTCCTCCCAATCATTAGCATTAGCATTCCATTTTGGTCTATAAAAGTTTCGTTCTAAATCATACGCCTCTACCATAACCCATTTAGAAACCAACTCGTTATTAATAACCTGGCCCTTGTTTTTCTCCAACCATTCTAACGGGTAGTTTGATACAAAAAAACCTTCACTATTTATTTTTGCTTTTGACATTATTATACTTTTCTTGTGAATACATTAAACTTAACCCCTCTAGAAGCTCCCTTCATCGCGATAATGAAACTTTCGCCTTCGCTAAGGGTTACGTTTCCAAAATCTGCCGAGGTCAGCGTATTCGTATAGGCTTGATAAGCCGCTTTAGTATCTGAAAACTCATAAATGGAAACAGCATTGGAGACACTAAAAATAGCATTGTTCTTATAGTGTTTTCCAAATCCAATAGGGCCTATAGTATGAGACCATGCATTATTAATGTTAATCACTATATGAGTAATCTTCATTTCATACGGCGCGACAAAAAGAGGAGTATGTAAATAAGCTACTGATGCTCCTAATGCTGTTGCTAAATCTGCCTGACCAGAGTCGAAAACCTGCATTGAATTTGTATGCTGCCTAAATACCCATCCTGTTGGAATAGTGTTATAATACCAAAAATCAGAAAAATTAAGCGTTGAAATCCCAGAACCTAACGAGGCTTCATCAGAAATACTTATTCTAGAAATAATCTTATCTGATATAGAAATATTCTCAACATCTATAGTAGGTGTTACTTTTACTTTTATAAAATTATATCCGTTATTAGTAAATTCAATATTAGTTATCTGAGTTATTAATGTTTTCTTTTGAGTGACATTAAAAAGACTTAACATGTATGAATGGGCATTTAGTTGATTTTTAAATTCAACTAAATACTTACTATATTCTTGATTAAAAATAATGCCCAAAACATTATCATCTGAATTATAAATAAAAGTTACTCCATTAACTCCTGTGTCAAATACATCGGTATCAGTCGTCAATAACTTAACATACATTGTCTCAAAAGAACAACCATTAACTCCTTCATTATCGGGAGAGGGAACTTCTATATTCTGATTTGAACCACTAAAAATCTGCATCATAATTCAAATATCTGATTAACTTATTTTTTAAAATAGGACATAAAATTACATCCCAACAATAGACTTTGTGTTTGTTAAACTAATATGCTTTGGAGTCTCTTTTTTTACAAACTCAGGGAATTTATCGAGGTGTTTTTCAATCTGTTCTCGTGTGCTCTTTAAATATTCTTCGCCTTCATTTTTCTTGTTCTCTTTAGCACGATTTAAAAAGGGATTTCCTTTAGAACTATTGGTTATTATTTTTTCATAAGGGAGTACATCAAATCGCATATGAATCCCTTTAGCATCAAGAATAAACATCCCATTATCTATTATAGACATAATTGTAAATGAAACAATAGATTGTTGTATAAGCTTTTTTACCTTTATCCGTTCTGTTATTGTTTGCCTATTTTTTAAAGCAAATAACAAGTCTTCTCCAATTACAGGAATAATAAATCGGTCTTCAACTATTCTAAGAGTAGGTTTAATAGCAATAAAGGTTTGACGACTATTAAAAATATAATACAATGAATTAAAAGTAGATGTTTTGTTAATCAACAACTCATTATACACAGTATAATTCTCTGAATTAAACCACAATGTAAATTTATCCGCAGACAACTCCATAAGCTCTAATAACTCATCTAACGCTTCGTGTCCCGATTTTTTAAATGAACGTTGTAATTCCTTAAATTGTTTATCAGAGGCAGCTTTAGTATTGTCATTATCTACGACATGAATACCACTATCACTAACTTGTACAGCTCCGATAGGTAAGTATAAATAATACCCGAAATTAGCCACTGCTTCCTGAGCTAATTCTTTAGCCGCTCTTTTTATTGGATCTGTTTGTGTTCCCTGAAAATCTACTAATTGCTCAATCCCAATTATTGGTTTTAAAAAGTTACGTTCTGCTTTTTTTAAATAAGGTTTGATATTATCGAAATTTACTGAGCCGTTTACCGATATATATTCTCTAAGTGTTGCCGTATCTGTTATGATCATAATTGTGCTGCTTTCTGTGTTCCTGTAGGGTTTTTATCTAAGGTTGTTAATACGGTATCTTCAAATCCCCCCACTAATGTTTCATCCCAATTGTTATAATCTTGTATAAATTCGAAAGGCTCCAAAGTTGTGTCTCTATCTGTTTTTTTCAATGCAGATAATATTCCCCAAGCAACTCTTTTATCACTTCCAGATCCAGCTCCTAAACTTGATCCTGGTATTCCTGCTCCAATTAAAGAAGGGTCTACACCTGTTGCTGTTAATGCCTCTTGTATTCCTGCTGAAGTATCATCTAAATAGGCCCCGTCTTTTTTTCCTTTTTCTATCTCGGTAATTTTTAACCCTGGTTGTGGTGTGCCATTCTCATCTTTATAAATAATAGACATAATACTTTTTCCTCCATTATCTACACCTCTTAACGAGGCATCTAATTCTTCAACAAATTGCGTTCTTACTTCTTGTCTTTTCGCTGGGGTAAAACTTTGCCAATCTTCTTTATACTTTCGCTCAAAATATTCCTCAAAAACTTCAATATGAAGATTCACATTCATTTTATCCTCTAGAAAAGCTTTTTTAAATTTTGGTATAGAATTAATAATATCTAACCATCCACTAGTATTTATGGAGTGCCATTCTGGATCTGGATAATAACTTTCGTTAATCAAAGGATAGAATATCGGTCTAACAAAATTTGTAATCCCATTCTTTTTACAATATTCTTTGACTTCTTCAGCAGACCAATAACTATCTATTAAAGGGATTTTTGTTACATATTTAGATGCTACATCGACACCTTCCCCCCACTTAGAAGAGATGTAAACATTCTTAATGGATAGGGTCTTTTCATCCATAAGTTCAAAACGACAATCTGCTGTTTTTTGTCGTTTTATTCTATTTATTTTTTTAAAATCTTTAGAAAGTACATATTCAGGAAAAGCCAATGCCCAGTATTCTAAATCCGCAACTATTTCCTTCCAAAACCGTTTCATTTGATTGCGTTTCCAGAAAGCATTTATCTCTGGATATTCGTGAAAACACTTTTGTTCTATAATTCGCTTCCCATTCTCGTGCTGCTCTTTAGCTAAGATAAACCCAGAACCGTAATGTGCTTTTCTACTCGTTCGTAATCCAGAGCGTAATGATCCTGCTCCTTTAATTTTTTTTAGAAGTTTTTGAGGATAGTCATTATTCCCCCCCCAAGCAGCTATTTTTCCACTTTCATTTTCAGTGTGTAAAATGATACTTGTTACTTTAGATTCTGCTTTTTCTGCGGACTTAAAAGAAACTAAAGCTTTGGTGTTTTGTCCTGTTACAGCTACATCGCCATGAAATATCGTACTCATTAATAACGCATTTTTTTGCCGTTAATCGCAACGATTAATCGAATGTGAATTTTTCGCTTATCTCCGTTTTGTAACTCCAATAAACGTGTTCTATTTTTTCTATGATTAGGGTTTCTTTTAATAGCTGAAGCCGTTTGTACTGCTCTTATTAAAGTTCCTTTTGTTGGCACAAGGTTTTTAGATCTGTATTTTTTTACCTGCTTGTACTCTACTAGGCTCCCTCCTGTTTTAGAATTCCGCTGTAGAGTTCTGAATGAAATATTAAAAGGGATCGCATGCCCTTTTTCATCTATTCTATCAATAATTGAAATTGCTTCATTAAAAGAAATTGTGTTTTCCATAATGCTAATTTCGGTTGACTTGATTTTTTAAAATAGGACAAGATGTTTTTTTATACTTTTTCTCACTAGAAAAGCTTTTTTTAAGCTAATACGTTCTTTTTTTTATTAAAATGATCCATTAAATAACTTGTTTTAATCCTTTTTACGCAATAAATCTCATTTTAAAAAACACAAACAACTGTAATACAACACCTTAAACATTAAAAAACCTCCTGTAAATCTCTTTTATATGATTTCGCCACGCCGAATCCTATGCAATTTGACAATTGCCTAATACAGAATTTGACGATATATGAAATTTAATTTGTAAAACGGCTACATTGTTGTGGGTAGATCCCAGTACTCTCGTTCTGGCTTGAGTAGTTCTTTGTATATAGAATAGATAGGTATATCGAAGGCATCAGGCAGGTGCGTTGTATGCTCTTGTTTCATGCTTGTATTACGCTCATCCTTCTTTACCTTTTGTATCCCATTCTTATCCTCTTTAGCTTCTGATCTTTCCAAGCCTATGATAAGATCTGGATTGTTCTGTTCATTAATCTCTATGCTAGGATAACGAGAACTACTGCCTTTAAACATCATATTAATAAGGATATACTTATCATTATGTGGTGCTACAGCCTTACGCTTACTCTTATCGTAGACCGTCCATCCTTTAGATTGTAATAGACGGACCAATACATCGCCATAGGTATCGTTGGTTCCTTTACGTACTTTAGCATTACCATCATGTCCGTAATATAAGTGTACCACTTTGTTGGGTAATGGTGCATAATACTCTACAAATTCATTTACCAAATCTTCTTCATCATTAGGTTGTTTTTTCCAAATAGATTTTAATACACGGTATTTATTTGGTAATGCCTGACTAATAACACCTGAGAGAAACACTCCCCAATCTATAGATAGTATAAGTGGCCGCCCTTTGTCTATATCTTTATCTTGCCTACAATTAAATGATGCTTTGGTATAACTTTTTGTTAAGCTTTCTAAATAGTCATTATCATTATCTGTATAATAATGTTTTTTGGCATTCAACTGTGGATAGAACCCGTTAAGTATTTCTTTGGGCCTTATATTTAATATTTCTGCATTGTATATAAAGTCTGAAGGAGATTCGTCTTTCATCTCTTCAAACCATCCATCTCGCAGATTTAATTTATTAATTAGAGCTGAAGCCTTTATAAAGGCATATTTTTTACGATTTTTTGGAAGCTTTGCCACTTCTTCCATATCCGTAAACCAACGCCCTTTTTTAGTTCTTGGAGTGGAAGACGCATAAATTTCGGCTCCTAATAAAGAGGCTTTTTCAAATCGAGCTTCTTTAGCGCGGTTAGTAGTTTTTACATTGTTATATAATTTTTCTGGATTGAATAATGCAGCTTCATCTCCTAATATTCCAAAAGAATTTAAACCACGCCCAGAGTTAGGGTTGTCTAACGATACTAATTGAAAAATAGCACCATTACTAAAATGTATGATGTTATCCCATTTATCTGGTGGGTAAATAGGCTCTGCAAAACCATGTTTTGCTCCATTTCTACCAACAACGTAATCATAACCTTCATAAACCCCTAAAACCGCCAACCCTTTTTTAGTAGATGGCAATGTACGTGCTAATATTTGTTGATAGGTAGAACCAACTAAAGCAAATGAAGCTCCTGGCATTTGCTTCACCATTTCTTTCATAAAAAAAGCTAGAATAAAAGACTTACCTGTACCACGTCCCCACTCTAAATAGATTTTCTTTTTTTTTAAAACCGTTACAGCCAGAACCGCACCTAGTTGAGCTGCGTTTAAAACAACGTCTAAGTATTTGCTAACCTTCCCCATTCTCCTCTACTTCTTCAAAATCGGCATCTACAACTAAACTATTTAAGTCTAAAGTCCCTTGAGATAAATGCTGTATTAATGCGCTAGAAACACGTTTATCAATACTCATTTTCACTTGCTTATTTTCTAGCTTTTCAGGATTATAATTTATAGCATTTTCCTTGTCTATGTCTGCATATTTCCCCAATAACTCTAGAGCCTTACCTATAGACTTTAAGTCATTAACATCCATGGCCATTTGTAAATATTTATGGGAATACTCTGAAAGGATCGCTAGTGTACCATCTCTATCTGCCTTCATTACATTTCCAAATAAACGTTCTGCGTTTTTAAGATCTCTATAAGCTTGCGCTCTACTAATCTCATATTTCTCCATCAGTACATTGGAGGCCTGTTCTCTAGAGTGAAAGTTTTGGCGAAGCGTAAAAGCAGTTAGCCAACGGTCCTTTAAATCGGTTTGTTTTGAAGTAAGTGGGTATTTTGACGGGTCCTTATAATAAGCGTATATCTTATCGAAGGACGAATCTCCTGTTTTTATAGTAGGTAAATGTGATATTGCCATAAGGTAAAATTGGCAATTGTCAACTTTTTAGAATAGGACATAAAAAACCACTCAACTAGGAGTGGCTAATATTTAGTGTAGATATTAAATATTCAGACAAGCCAAATACTATTTAAATACAAACGAATAATAAAACACAAGGATTAACAGGGTAATATCTAATAACAAATTATTAAATTAAATGTATCTATTTTAGCTTTTACTAACTCTAATGAGCTAGAAAATGATTTGCTTTCAGTATTAAAAAGTTTTCCATTTAAGATATTTAAGCTTAAATTTTTGGGAGGTGTTAATTTCAAAGTTTCAAAAGTTTTTATTGCGGCATCATTAAGTATTTCTAAAGCTGCACTCCTTTCTCTATCATTATTAATATTAAGGGTAATCTTTATTTTTTCAATAAAATTTTCTTGCTCACTTTCTAAATATATGGCTAAATTATTTTGCATTCCATTAATCTCTGACATAGTACCAAATGAGTTAAACGGAGAAGATGCAAGCCATCCCAATTCATCTTTTCTCCAATTAAGAGAACTCATTTTGTTGTTGTTGTTGTTGTTGTTGTTTTCCATACTATGAAAATACTGTGCTTATTTTAAACACCTAAAAAATTTCGTTATACTGCTCTTTTATCGGATATGTCAAAAACGATTTAATTCATTCATGAGTATTAATCAATTTGTTTAACTGTTGGAGTTCTATTTCGTGACTTAAGAGTTTGTTCTCTGCTCTTTGTAATTTAATTTCTGTTTTTGTTTTTTCTGAAAGAGGCAACCTTCTTTCTAATTGAGTTTTTAGGGTACTAACCTTCTTTTTGTATTTAGAAACAGATATTCGTTTATTGTTTCGCCTTTGAATGCATTGTGAAGGAGTTAAATCTTGAAAGGAACGAGGTTTAATATTAATAACTTCTTTATGCATAACATAATGATCTAGCACTTTTTGTGTTGCCTCTATGGCATCAAATAAGTCCTCTATAGCTATGCAGAGTGTAAGTGCTTTCCCTTGTTCATCTGAATGCAATTGAGTTAATTCTATGTGCTTAGAAATGGCCTTTTGAAAATTACTTCGTTGTTCTATGGCCAGCGGATGCAAATCTGAGTGCAATTGGTTTATCTTATAAAAACAATTACGGGTTGAGTTAATCTGCTTTGTACTTTGCTTAGGTAGATTGTTATTTATTGGTGTAGCACAAACATCTGGCTTAATTGGTCTTAATAAATTTGAAGAAAGCACTTCCTTTTTAGAATCATTTTCTCTATGTTTATTAAGCTCATACTTTAGCTTATCATTGTTTGCTGGACTTTCTTTTCTTAGAAATAATCGCAACAAATTAGAGCTATGCCCTTTTAAATTAGAGTATATTTTTATTCCTTTTTGATAGTCACAGCCATTATTAAACCAATTGTTAACTTCCATAGTGTAAAATTGGCAATTGTTACTCCTTTAGAATAGGACAAATATTTATTCTTTAAATGTATTAAAGAATTGTTTCGAGAATTCATCTTGTTTAACACCTAAAGGAAACAACACATAATACCATAAACAATTAAACCAATAACGTATTATTCTGTACCATCTTGAAAATTGTTTTTTAGGCTTCATGACCTTAAAATAACAAAAAACCACTCGTTATAGAGTGGTTTTTTAGATTATTTAATGTCACATATAAAATTATGGTGTAGCTGGCTGCAATGTTATATCTGCTTTATAAATAGCAGCATCATACTTTTGTTTGTCTTGAAATACCATAGTACTAGTATTTTCGCCTTCTACGGTAGCCTCTATTTTACTAGAGGATTCTATTAAGCGTCCAGCAAACGTTGCTGAGCCTATTTGCCGTATTTGCCCTGTTCCATATTCTGTTGCCAAAACAATAAGATCTCGCCCTTTACAAAGGCGTTTAAAACCTAATATATCTGCTTCCGAGCCAAGCATTTGAATGGTAAGCTTATTTTCGTTTACTGGAGACATTGTCGAAGTCCCTAATTGCGCCGTTTCTAAAGCAATTGTTTCGGCTATAGCCTTAACCTTTGTAAAACCAAATCCTGTTTTAAATGTATGTGGAGTAGTAATAGTTACCAATTCCCTTAAATTTTCGGCTGCATTTTCGCCATGCCTTTCTTTAGGACTATTTATAGTTTCAAAGTTCTCTACAAAAGCAACATATATTTCTGTATGAGAAAATGCACCAGAAACTTCGCTAATCGCGCTTCCTATTTTTTCAACATTTATAGACATAGTTTACTGTTTTTTTAGGTAAATAAATTTTGTTTTAATCAAGTCCTCCATTAGCTGATTATCTTTAATAGCTTCCTCTACAATATATTTTCTTCCTCTAAAACGAAAAGTTTTAACCGTAAATTCAAACACCCCATCATTATTTTTATAGGTTGCCTTTTTTGAAGCTACTGGTTTTTTAGACAAAACTTCTAATTGTTTGTTTAACTCTAAGATTTTTTCATTTGCATTTTTTAAATCCTTAATTACTTTATTAGCATCTTGCTTTTGTTTGTTCGCTAATTCTTCAGATGCTTCTAATTGTTTTTCTAGATCGTTGGTCGTTTCATTATGACGTTTTTCAATGTCTTTAATTGCTTCTAATTCCTTTTCTAGAATAGGGTGTTCCGCTATTTTAATTAAATCGGATATTTCTTTATTAGTAGCGCCTTCAGGAACTTCAATTTGAAGCTCCTGTGCCTGTAATGTTAATTCTTTTTTGTTCATTTACTTATATTGTTAATGGATTATTCTGGCTTGTATGCATAAACTAATTCATTGAATAAGAATCCTAAACCTTCTCTCCAATCTGCCATAACAGCAACACTACGCTTTGCAGATTCTGCTTTAATTGGTTTCATTTTCTTTTTAGGACGTATGTGTATGAAGTTCTTTTTAGGTGTCGCAAAAATAACTCCTGTCCCTGCTAAAGATGCCATTGGAGACCATTCCACATTTTCATAATCATCGATGCGTTTTGCGTTCTTATCTCCATAATTAGCATTTACTCCTAAAGTATCTCTCTTATCTTTAAAATACCATCTTGCTATTTTAGGATCACACCCCAGAATCATTGGCTTATTTAATAATAACTCATCTATGTTCTCGATAAATTCTTCAATACCATCAAAAGCAGTAGTTCTAGAAATTGGAGAAGTTAATGCAACTGGATTCATTAAACTATGTGGTGTTACTGTACCAGCAATACCGTCATCAATTAATTTAACCAAACCGTTCATTGTGTCTCTAGCCGATCCTGGAGTTCCAGGTGTTGGCGCTACATAAACACCTTTTCCATAAGCTTGATTTTCTAAATCTTCTTTTTGTTGTTCTAGAACATAAACCTCAATAAACCATTTCACAAAAGGCCATTTAGCTCTATCAGCCTCTTTAAGTTGCGTAAAAAAACCAAGATATGATTCCTCTAGAACATCTGGGGAAAATTCTGTATCAATCTTAATTTTGTAAGTAGGAATATCATTAGGCTTAAATGTAATCCCTCCTTTTTTTGTATAAGCAGCTTGCCATGGTTGTATAATTTCATCCATATAAGCTTGTGGAGCTCTATATATTGTTGCGTCTGTAATTACAGGAGTTGCAAACGATGTTGTAACAGTCGGTTGTTTTTGTAGGGTAATTAATTGATTGGCATTCGCGCCCCCTGGAATATAATAAGCGCCATAGTCATTTACTATATCGTCAATGGTAATTGTTGTATCTTCCATTTTATATGTTTTTTAAGATTGAGTTTAATTTATTAGAACAAGCACTTTTAAAGGGCATTTCTTGACCATCAGCAAACGTTCCCGATAGTTTCCCTCCATCTTGTCCTCCATACTTAGCCACTAATGCAGACAAGGCATTAATTCCATCATCATTACTCATATTTTCAGCGCCTTCAACTTCAGCTGTGGCTAGCGCATTTTGAATTGCTGTAGTTACAGCGGTACTTTCCCCTTCTAGTTGGGTTATTTTTTCTGTAGATTTTTTTGCTTTAGCTTCGGCGTTCTTACTTTCAGATAACTTAGCTTCAATTGCCAAAGCCTGCTCATCTGTTAAAATGATGCCGTTTTCGGTTTCGCCTTCAGAGAAAGAACTCCCTATAACAGTCTCAATTAAAGGCACATTTAATTTACTCATTGTCTTGTTTTTAGAATTATTTGTATTTAAATCGTTTTTGGTAGCTTCTGCTAGCTCAAATACTTTATTAATTGCAGTTTGTAGAGACCCTATCTCATCTATTAACCCAAGGCTTAAAGAGTTTTTTCCTGTCCAGGTAGAACCATCAAAAACCTCCGCTTTTAATTGAGGTCTAGCATTCTTCATATCTAAATGAAAGGTTTCAACCATAGGATCTAGTTGATTTTTTATATATGGCTCGTAATTAGCATTATCTACCACCTCTCTATAGTCTGAATTTTTACCTGTAGATTTAGTCCCATACATAATATGTACTTTCCCTCCAAAATGCTCCCATATTCCGTTAGAGTCTATTATAGTAGTATAAGCTCCTAATGACCCTATAGCGTCTGCTCTTGAATTTGCTACAATATATTTAGTTGCTGCTGCAAAATAATAAGCACCAGAACACATATAACCGTTAGTGTAAGTAACTATAGGTTTAGGATAACTAAGCACATAATCGTAAAATTCTCCTGTACCATAGACTTGGCCTCCTCCTGAATCAACATCTAGCACAACTCCTGCAACACTAGGATTGTTTTTTAAGCATTCTAAAATTTTAATATAGCTTTGAGTTCCCAACCAAGAACCATAATCGTATTTTAAAACAGGCTGTTTAAAGCTTATAATAACAACTCTTTTGTCCGAACTTTTTATTTCTGAAGTTGCCTCTGTAGAAATCGCTTTTATTAAATCATCTTGAGATTTTTCTTTTACAGAATCATTAACTAGCGATCTATATAAAGCAGGTACGCAAGACATACCATACATTTCATTTATATAAAATGCTCCAGAAAATAAAGAGTGTAAATTGTTGCTCATTTGTAATATATTTTTTGCACATTACAAACTTAGGTTTCATCTTATCCTTAAAATAGGACACAAATAATAGCCTTCTAATTAGTCATAAACACAGGCTTTTGTGGTATTTTTCCAGAGACAGTAATTTTAATTCTATTCCCATCCTCGTACTTCTTACCGTCTATTAATTTGTAACTAAAGGACAAAGGGAAAATTTTTGAGCCATATATTTTCTTCTGCCCAGAATGTTTTATTCCAATTAAGACCACCTTTTTTTGTAAGCAAGCCGAAAAGTAAGAATCAATAGCTTTAGATTGGTATGCCATTTCAAACTCTCCTTTTATACTGTATATAACACCTGCCTTGCTTTTTCTAGGAGTTGCGTTTATGTGAATGTTTTCGCCAACAGGCAAAATATCCAATCCTGTAGAAACAGGAGAAATAACAATGTTACTAGCATTAAAGTTAGTTAATAAGGCTGGGCACTCAATTTCGTCTATAGAAATTATTGCAACATTATTCCATCCGCCTGTTTGTTCTTCTAAAGCTGTGTTTATTCCTGCCATTTACTTTTAATTTAGGACAAAAAAAAGATTTCCGAAATTTGTCCTAGTCGACAATCTCTTTATTTATAGTACTTACGAAACCTTCTTATTTTTTTGTTTTTTAACTTTGTCACTCCTTTGCCTGTAAAATTGGCGATAAATAGAGTCCACACTAACTTCATCTTCGCTTATATCATAAAACCCTAGAAACTGTTTTATGGCTCGCATTGCGTTTTGCCTGTTGTGGGATTGAAAGTTTTCATCAAAGAATTTTAGCTCACTTTGCATAGACACTTCTATGTAACTAAAAAGATCATTCATAAAAACCTTATTGATCATTTCTCCTAAAGACTTTAGTTTTAAACTAGAAAACTCAAAACCATATTCTTTTGTTATAGATGCAGGAATACTTATCGAATAATAAGAATCTTTCTTAATATTAATACTCGATTTTCTGTATTTCTTATCCAAAAGGTCCACCATATATTTTCCTAACCAAGATGTACGGCTAATACAATGGGTTTCTCCATACTTATGAGTTAAGTATTTTTTATGGTGCGGCTGTAAAGGGATATTAACAGTTATTGTACCGGGCATATTAAAGCGTTTTTTAGTTAAAATAAGATACTATTTTCCTGTTAAATCTTCAGCGTTTTTTTCGTGTAATTATTACCACACAAAGCCTTATTATATATAGTTTTACTCTTGTTTTTAAAATTTAAAACTTCAAAGTATTTTACCCCGTCTTTTTGCAATATAGAAATTGCCTTTTTGCTATCAGATAATGTTCCATCTGTTTTTATTTCTTCTAATTTTGTTACAGATTTTCCTTTCTCTATATCTGTAACTCTTTGTAATATTTTAATCCCTTTTTGTTGTGCCATAATTAATTGTTTTATGTTACAACAAACTTACAACTAGAAAGGAGGTTAAAATAGGACTGTATTTTTACAAAGTAATATAAATCATTTACTTTTATAAAAAGGACTACTTATGTATCTTTAAAAATCATAAGGTAAGTCTGTGTACGTTTTTAAAAATTACAATTATGAAAAGATATATTGATTTAGGTAATCAAACAGGAAACATAGATCATAAAGAAGGGGAAAGAGAATTTGCTTTTTACTGCACAGTAATCGATCAATTTGAAGTTTTTTGTGATAATCAAACCTGGACTACAAGGGATGAACTTATTACAGATGTGAAAGAGGCTGGTAGAGAAAAAGAATTAGACAGATTGCTCAGTTTGATGCCAGATGAAATTAAATAACCCCAATATTCTGTACAGACATGATCTATTTTAAATTACCAATATATCCCCTATGTATAATCCAACATAGATCTACTCACAAATAATTAAATAAACACACAAAATACTTCCATTTTTTTTATTATATAAAAGTACTTAGCTATAAGTTTATATTTAAAATATTAGGATATGTTTTTATTATCATATTTTTTATATTAATCTCTAATTGATTTAAATCATCTATTCTTTTATTTAGCAACACATAAGAACTAGCTTCTTTATATGCTCTATGTTCAAACGTTTTATAACCTATAAGTTGAGAAATATGATAAGTGTATAATCTAAATCTTTGATTATTATTATATTCTTCAACCTTATTCGAGTAACTATCAATTGTTCTTGAACCTATAAAACCAAAGTTAGCATTAGGATATTTTTCTAAAAGCACAGGTATTGCTTTAGCACAAGTTACAAGTATACTACTAACATCTCCCATATTAGTAACTCTTGAATACCGATTATCATTACCTCTATCTCTTTTAGCGTAGAATTTAATGGCAAAAAAGTCATTTTCATGAAGATCAGCCGTTAACACATAATTTAGTTTAGTTTTTGGAGAACGAAATGTATAAACAAAACTCTTTAAATGATCTGTAGTATCATTTACTGGATGTATTTGAATAAATTTAAGATTATAGCCTGTAGAAGTTATCTTCATTAAGGTACCAAAAGAGGCTCAAAATCGGAATTAGGACAAACCACTTCACCCGAAGATAACGCATACTCAAGACTAACAGGTTTAGTTTCTTTTAATGAAACCCAACCTAACCTATCCCCTTTACTCTTATAAGTTCTTGTTTTTATAGAGCCTCCAGAGTCTTTACGTTTAGATGATTTATTTTTTAAAACTCCCATTTTAATTTTATGTAGTTTAAGTAAACTATTTTTTTTGTCATGACAAAAATAACAAATTCACTTAAAGTAACCTATTAAAATACGACCAATTTTTACTTAAGAATAAACCAACACAACACCTAAACTACTGATTTACTTTGTTTTTCACAAAGAATCTAATTCTGTGACATACTCAATTCTAAGCCTCTTTTAGCCATCGCTTTACTTTCTCTAAACTCCAGTGCATCGGCTTTCATTGTCCAATGCGTATCTAGCCCCAAAGTATCTATTTTAGATTTAATTTTACTAATTGGTATAGAGAAAAATTCTTTTCTGTAATTTACTTTATTAACTCTATCCAAATCAAAAGTTTGATGTAGTTCTTTTTCCAGTTTAGGTGCATCCTCAGAATGAATCATTGCATGAACATCAAAAGTAAAAGGAACAGATGCATCCCCTAATTCCTTAACCCTGTCTAACGGTTCTAATCGTCTAGTAAGACCTATTTTAAAGACATTTTCTCCAAAAGAACCAACATTTGAGATAATATAAACATGCCCTCTTTTTGTCTGCTGAGCCATTGACATAGCTCGCTTTCCTTTCTCTTCTGCTTCTAGCAATTTTTGCTTTACAGTTTCTAATTCTTGTTCAAACTTTGCTCTATCCTCCGCAGCTGCTTTAGACAATTTATCCTCGATTTCTTTTCTAGCCTTATCAAGCATTTTTTCTTCTTTCTCTACTTCTTTTCTAGCTTTTTCAAAATCTCTTCTTGCTTTTTCTTCCTCACGAATAGCCTCTCTTATCTCTCTTTGCTCCTGTAAATCTTTTTGTTTTAACTCATGAACAGTTACAGCCAATTTTAACTCTTGTAAAATAACATCAAAATATCGTTTAGTTATTCGCGCATTTTTAAAAGCTTTTCCGTTATGGTTTACAAGTCTAAAGGCATCGTTTAACGCTTGTAATAATTTACCATAATTATCATGCTTAACCTTAGACATTATAGTGTCTACCTTACCATTAAAGGCATCTAAAACAAACTCGATAGCAATTGTTTTTCTATACCCCTCAACATAATCGCAATCTGCAACCTCATTATTTTTAATCATAGATTTAATGAGACTCCTAACTTGTTTAAGTTCTTGTCCTGCTTCTTTATGGTTATACTCTTCTGCCAAATCATCTAATAAAGAATGGTTAGGGATTAAATATTCATCTCCATAACCCTTTATTATATTTTTCATTGCCTTTGCTGTTTTCTCGTACTGCTCGGCATTTCCTTTAGCTTCCCAAGCCTCTCCCGCAACCTCTTTAGCTTTTAAGTGAGCTTCCTTCTCTATTTTTGTAGCAAGCTCATGAGCATTTACTAATATTATTTCGGCCTTGTTTTTTGTTACGCTCGCTTTTTGTCTAGCTTCTTTTTTAATTAAATTAGCCTCCGATGTTGATGTTTCAATAAGAACCTCCATTTCATTAGAAACCCTTTTAAGTTCATTCTCTATATTTTTAATTGGCTCGTATTTTTTTAAATAATCAAAAGTCTTTTTATATTTAGAGAAATCTGTTGCTACTTTTTTTAATTCTTCATTTAATACAGAAATTTCTTCTGTTTTTTCATTCCTCTCTCTAGATCTTTTATCTCTTTCCTTTCGTATTGAAGAGTTTTTAACAAGTAGAACAATAATAATTACAGTGAAAATAAATAGAAAAAAGGGCATTTTATATTTGTTATTGATTAATAGATAAGTAGCGTTTTAATATTGCATCACGTAAATTTCATGCAATAATTCCACAGAAAACCTATGGTGGTTATTCCAAAAGTAATAAAAACAAACTCATAAAACAGAGCTGTTTTTTAATTTTATGCTCTTTTCTTTTTTTCGACGAAATACACAAATAACAGACAAAACACCACTCACTCAAAACCAACAACTTACAAAATCTTTCTGTTACGGTAAAAACCGTACTATCTAGCAAAATGGTTTTAAGTAAGGGAAAACCTTAGTATTTGTAAGGACGGTATTTTAATTTATTTCTTTCAAATTGCTTATATTGGCTGTATAAAATCAATAATTAAACAAGAAAAAAGCTCCTATAACGAATTAATTACCAATTAAAAAGTATATTATTGAATTAAACATTATATACTTTTTAAAAATGAAAAAATCACTTTACTTCACAGTAGTATTATTAGGGCTAATTTCTTTTACTGGGTGTACACCAGAATCATTAAACGATGAGCAAGGACAAACAGAACAACTTAGAACAGGACACGAAGACAGTACAAGTACAGGAACGGATGGTGGTTCTGTCCCAGATAATGACGAAGATTAAAAGTAATCTTTTATATTTTATAATGGCGGTAGTTCTGGCTACCGCTTTCTTTATGCATGAAACTGTAGCTTCTAAGCCAACATCTCTTTATGAAAAAACTGAGAAATGGGAAAAAGCTAAAGAAAAGAAAACTTTAGCCTTGAATGAACTTAAAGAGTATACAAAAGGCTCAGTTTATTATGAAAATTATTATAACCAAAAAAAAATCACTGATTTAGCTTATAAAGAACTAAAAAAAGAATATGATGACATCAAATTCTTGGAATTCAATAATTTTAGGCAATTTCTAGGTGAATTTGGCTGGGCATTTGGCTTATTTATCTATTCTCTATTTAATCTCATAAAAACTTTTATAAGAAAAACAAAAACTTATTATGGAGAAGTTATACTTCATAGTATAATACTTTACATTGGATTCTTTTATTTAAGATGGGCTTTCTTAAAAGAGGATTATTCTACAAGTAGCTATATAATTACAAATTTAATATGTATTGTTTCTTTAGTTTTTGCTACACAATTATTTGTAAAAACAAAAGAAAGGTATTTAGTCAGCTTAAAAGAAAACATTAAGGACTTAATCTCTTTTGTATTCAAAGTTACTCCTAAAAATATGGAAAATGAAAAATGGGAAATATTAAAAAAAGTGGCTGAAAATGAGTAATAAAAAAGAAATATTAGATAAGCTTAATAAAAAAGGGCTTATAAAAGAAGATCTTTACCAGTCAGAACTTGAGAGATTAAAAGAAAAAAACGAAGAAAAAGATTGTCAAATAGAAGTTTTATATAAAAATATTGATTATAATCTTATTTCTTTTGCTTAGATTCTAAAAATTCAATAATAGCATCTTTTTTTAAATTTTTTACCCATTCCTTAAATAAAGGTTCACTATGGATCATTTTTTGATAGTTTTGAACTACAAATAAAGAAACATCTTTAATATCTATTTTAACGTTTTCTTTAATTAAAAATAAATCACTAAAGTCCTTTTCTCTAATTGTGTCCAAATTATAAGACAATAAATCTTTTATTTTATAATTGGGATACACCCTATTTATTTTCTCTGCTAAAGATTTAGTTATTTTCTTCGTATCACCTCTTATTATCTTATATATAGAGCTTTTTCCTATACCTATTTTTAGCGCAAACTCTTCTACTGATATTTCCTCTTCAGTTATTAATTCTTGTATTTTTTTAGATATCATAAATTGATAAAATATAAAAAAGTGTCATAAAATGTTTTTTAGTGTCAAAAAGTGTCTTATATTTGTCATGACAATATATCAAATGTAGCAAAAAGTTAATAAATATTTGTGACAAACTGTACAAAATGAATGTATCCATAAAAAATAAAAACCAAAAGCGCTTAATTGAATTACAAGGTAAATTTATAGATATAGGCATTAAACGAATGCCTGTAAAAGCCATAGAGGCAAAAATGCCAAGTATGCCAGAAAGCGAGGTTTCTAAATGGTGTACTAAAGCCAAAGCAGTATGGCATTTTAGAAGCGTAGAATTCGACACTTACATACCTGTTTTCGAGTCTGTTTACAATGATTTAACTACAAATAAACAAACAAGAATTATGAGCAACACATATAAAAAAGTTATAGAAACTCTAGAAGAAAACAAAGGTTTTGATTTTAAATCAGAATATTGGGGTAATCAAGAATTACAAATACTTCAAGAAGTTATAGAAACAACTGAAGATGTAGTTAATAACTCCATTTAACAGAAAAATTAACACCCTAGAGAGTATTTAGACAAAAAAGCAATACCCAATTAACACCATACTATAAATGACAACATTAGACACCCTTTTAAAGCAAGATAAAATAGTAGTAATAGGTATTGATGAGTATAGAAACCTAATAAGCAGGCTTCGTCAAGATGTAAGAAAAAAAATATGTAGCGCTAGAGAAGCCCGTTATATTTTAAATATGAGTGAGAACGCTTTTTACGAGCATATAAAAGACCCCGAATGTCTTATTAGGCCTAGTAGTAAAAAAGGAAGATATGTTCTTTCTAGCGTTAATGATGAGGCAGATAGGCTAAACGGGTAAGTAATATTTATTCAAATAAAGGTAAGTATAATGAAACTATTTAAAAATGATAAACAAGAGATTCGATTTTATACTATTGGCTCAATACTGGCTTTAATAATATATATAGTTCTTTCAACGCTAAGATAACTGCTATGATAAAACCAACACGTGCAAACCATTTAGTTCTAGGGTATTCTTTTAATATTTCTATAGCAAGTTTAAGGTCAACTTCTATCAAGGTTTTTAATGTGTAAAAGGGTCTTTTGTATTAATTATGAATTCATATATAATTAATTAGAGCCTAAAAAGAAGAAAACAAATAATAGTAATAATAATGTAAATAAACAATAGGCACCTTATGAAACATGAAGATATAATGGAAACACAATTAAAAGCTTTAGCAATATTCGATGCTAATAATGTGTGTATGACCGTAGCAGAATGTGCGAATTTTTTAAATAAACATAGAGATACAGTTTTGTCTAGAATTCACTCAAGAAAAATAAAAGCAGAGCTAATAGGTAGTACATGGAGTATTCCTAAAATACAATTCATGAAAGAGTTAATTCAAGAATGGAAAGTAAAAAAGCAAGAGGTAACATTTGATTGATTGGTAAGTGGAGTACAGGGCATCGGTCTTTTTTATTGAGGGATTTTATAAGGTCGGTGCCTACGTACTTAAAGCGTAATATAAAGTAAAAAAGAAACAAAAAAGCAAGCAAAACCAATTTGGTTTCAATTTGGTTTTTTATAAAACATAAAAGCCTGCTTTTTTACACTACAAGTTTAGGTTGGTTAGTGTGCAACCCTGGCAAATAGAGTGGTCCATAGCATTTTAATAATAGTATAACCAGGGTTGCTTTTTTTTAAAAAACCAACTAAAAACCAAAGACTATAGCCTTATTACAAGGCACTAATTATAACATAACCATTCATAACACCTAAACTATGAATTTACAATACACCGAGCAGGAGAAACTGGTGGCTTGCACTCCCATTGGAAGTCACCAACTGCTTACCTATCCCATAATATGCAAAACAGCCTTTAAGCGCACGCTAGAAAACTATAAATCTTTTGTTGGCGAATACAACAAAAAGCGGCGTCCCATTTTAAATGGTTTAATAAGTAACTACAATACCCTAGCAAACTCACAAAACAAAGCCATAGGCGCAACACAAGCTCAATTAAAGCAAGCTCAAAAAGCTTTTAAGCAATATGTATTAGAATACTATGGGCGTGGCATAAAAAGCCTAGCAGAGTACAACGAGTTAGTAGAGGAGTTTAACCGAGACAATCCCCAAAAAGTACTTAAAAAAAAATACATACACGTAAGCTATGCCAGTGCAGAAATATTTGCTTGCATTTTGGGCCATGCTAGTTACAAGCTAAAAATGCGTAACCTAAACAGACTACAAAATAAAGAGCAAACTGTTTTAAATACCTTAGAAGGCTTTGTATTTCCCATAACAGCACACTCGTTAACCAACCTTAAGCTATCTCTAGAAAAAACAGGCTTAAGCACACCAAAACTAGATGTCTGTAACAAGACCATACGCAACCATATACAGCGTTTTTACGATTGTGGTGTAATAAGCAATTACCAGTTCAGAGGCTACCAAAAGGCGGCAAACATTAAAATATCGCCTCAAATTTTAACCATTTTAGATGGACATAAACCCTACCAAAAACCAAAGGCTAACCAAGGTTTGGGGAAAAGTTTACCTATTAATATTAGTTCCTATAGAACCTTAAATAATAATAAAAATAATAAGGCTACTGCTAAAGCCGATAGCCCAACGCAACAAGAATTTGAAGCTTTAGAGCAAGTTCGCCTACGCCTTTCGGGTAGCGCTTCAACTTCTGCCCCAGATTCCAATGCAACCCATTTTTATAGGAACAACACCAAGCAGGATAGGCAAACTGCGGAAAAATTGGAACCAAAAAGAAAAAAGGTTGCGGCCAAAAAAGAAAAAGAAGCAAAGCCTATACTACAAAGCATGCAAAAGCTATTGGCGCTCGATTTTCAAACTGCAGCACAGCAGCTTTCCAATGGCGAGCATAACAATTACACCCCACACAGTCTAGCACACTTTAAGCGAGAAGCCATAGCAGGTAACTTAAGCAAAGCCCAATTTAAACATATTGTAATTTTAGATTTCGCCTTTACAACAGCCCAACTATGGAGCAATAAAACCGTTTACAAATGGGAGTGGTTTAAAGCCTTAACACAGTTTAAAAACGAGCATTTTACCAATTTTTTTAATGGCGAAAACCATACGCCACATAAAACAACCCAGGTAAAAATATTAGAAGAATATCGCCAGCGCATCAATTGGGCAAAAGGCTATTGCAAGCGCAACCCAGAATTTAGATTACTGTTCCCCGTTGCTTATTTTGATACCACCAGAAAACACAGTTTCGAAGGCGGTTTTGCTTACACAAAAAAATATTACAAAAAGAGCATTAATGCCAAGAAAAAGCAGGCAGAAACCAAGGTAAAAAAGCAACGCAATGCAGCAAAACGAGAAGTTTCCAACAAAATACGAGTGTACGTAAAAAAATACCTAAGCCGTAAATGTACATTCGAAAGACTGGTAGCCTATGTACACACTTTAGAACAAAAACACCAGCGCGATAAAGGTTTTTATTCTCGCTTACTATACCACACACTAGAAGTAGAACGCTTAAACACTAATTAAACCCAACTTAAACATGAGAAAAAAATGCAAACACGACAATCGCTTTTTTTGCCCCCAATGCAGTAGAGTAAAAATGATTATATGCTTAAAAAACGAAGCAAAACCCTATTACAACAACAGAAATACCTTAACACGATATTCCTTACTTACTCAAGACAAAAAACCACTTAATGTTATTGTAAATAAAATGCAAAACAGATTATTAGTAAACAGTAGTAAGGCGCAAGGCGAATGTTTCCAAGGACATTATAACACTGTAAAAGTGTACGATAATGCAAGCAATAACTTAATACAAACCATTTGAAACCTAATAATGATACATTTAAAAAAGATAACAAAAGCGGAATTAGAGGTTTTAAAAGATGCAGTACACTTGCGTTTTAAGGATTTGGTTAGCCAGGAACACCAAAACGAAATCCTAAAAATACATCAAAGCATATTACAAGAGGTGTATTCACATTTTTTCGATGCCTATGCAAAAAGCTACAAGCAAAAACACTTTAATTTTAAGCTAAAGTGGCATGAGGCCGTTTTAATAAACAAAGCGCTTAGTAGTTTTAATACTCTAGAATCCGATGTTTTTAAAAAGAACTTAGCTTTAAAACTTATTCTAGTGTTAGATCCACAAACGGTATGAAAAACCAATAAAAACCAAAAGGAAACCAAACGAAAACCAGATTGAAATTCATAAAACCAATTCATAAAACCAAAACTATAAAAATGTTATTCGGATACGCAAGAGTAAGCACAGAAAACCAAAACCTATCATCACAAATTGATGCTATTAAACTATTTGGTGTAGAAAGAGAAAATATTTATTGCGATAAAGATTCAGGTAAAAAAACAGATAGAAAAGGTTTAACAGAGCTTTTAGGAAGGTTAAGACCAGAAGATACCGTTTTCTTTTATGATTTAACCAGAATAGGAAGAAATTTTAAGCACTTAATTACTGTTATGGAATACTTTGCTAAACATAAAATTGATTTTAAAGATATCTCTAACCCTGCAATAGACACTAAAAGCATAGAGACTCCAGCAGGAAAGTTAATTTTTAGAATATTCGCATCACTAGGAGAATTTCAAAGAGAGCAAAGCAATGCTAAAGTTAAAGCAGGCTTGGCTTCTGCAAAACGACAAGGTAGAGTCGGTGGTCGCCCAGAAGGTCCAAGTGAAAAACTAAAAAAGTTAGCACCTTTAGTAGCTACTATGTACAAAGACCCTAATAATTCAATTAAAACAATAAGAGAGACTCTAGGTATAGCACAAGCCTCTGTTTATAAGTGCTTAATTATAGAGAATATTGACATACATAAGACTCACAAAAATACAGGAAATAACAACCGAAATAAGAATACTAAAATTTAATAAAAACAGTAATTTATTTAATAAAATGACTCTAAACGAAATAATACAATTAGTGTGTACAGAGCTTAATTTAAGAGTAGAAACGTGCTTACTACCATATCCATCTTATGATTACAAGGATGGAAGAATGATAATCGCAAAAATTGCAGATGAACAGGGAATCAAAACAAAAGAAATTGCAGCTGCTTTTAATTTAAAACGTTCAAATTCAGCTTATGATTTAATACATAATTTCAAAATGAAGATTAGTAATTTTCCTCAAGCCGTTTTAAACGATAGATATAAGAGATGTAAAGCATTAATACAGTAGTTTCAATAGAGCTACGCTAAAATCAAAAATTATGAAAATCAAGGATTATTTAAAGAAACAGAATCGTTTTTGGAAATATGCAAAGAATCAACCTTATCCACCTTATGGGAAGGTGAAACATTTTGTATGGTTGACTTTATTTCAGCTTGTAGGTCTTTTGTTTTCTGTATTTGCTCTTTATTATTCATGGAACTAACTAAAGCTATGATAGATATAACTAAGCTTAGAAAAGAGAATATATATGGGACCCATCGAGTTTTTGCTTGGAACTTAGAAACTATAGTTTATATGTGCTTTCGTTGCGTAAACGATTTTTACAAAACAACACATATACTTAAACGTTGTACACAAGCTTAAAACATCATAATTATTCGTAAAATAAAATTCACTTTATTGTTAATAAGTTTTAATTATTCAATTGTATATAAAAATGCTTATTTGTTAATTTTACGCGAAAAATAAATCTATAGGTTGATTTTATGGAAATTTTTAGTACATTTGACGAACAATATCAAGGAGTTTATTTAGCGAACTTCGATAATTGTACATTTTACCAAACACCCACAGAGTATGAAACAGAACTGGATAAGATACAGGATCAACTTCAAAACCCATTGTTTGTACGAAATTTTATTAAATCCTCGAAATCGGGTTGGAAACAAGGAGTATATAAAAACCATAGCTTATTATTTTTAACAACTGAAATTCTTCAAGAAGCAGGTGATTTGTTTAGTAAATTAGATGAAATGAGCGAAGAGTCTCAAAATGGTGATTGTTTTGAAACATTATTTGATGAATTTGTCGAGTTGTCAAAATCTGAAAGATATCATGATCCTGGAAGAAGAAAAATGTACACCTATGATTGCGGTTCTTTATTGAGAATATATGGAGTGCGTGTCGGTAACAATGCAATTGTAATAACAGGAGCTGGAATTAAATTAGTCGATAAAATGGATACAGAACCTTTGAAATTAGAACTAGAGAAAATGACTTATTTAAAGTCTTGGCTAAAACAAGAAAACATTACAGATTCTACTGAATTATAACATGGAAAAAAACCTAAACAAAGCAGTTAAAAGAACAGCAACTAAATGGAAAGAACGAGCTAAAAGAGACCGTTCTAACAGGAGAAATATAACTAGATCTCAAGCATTTGCACTAGAATTGTTGGATTATATGGATTTACATAAAATCAAGCAAATAGACCTAGCAAATAAAATGGGTGTAAGTGCTCAACAAGTAAATAAAATATTAAGTGCTAAAGCGAATTTAACATTCGAAACAATAGACAAAATTGCCGAGGCTTTAGGCGTTGATATTACATCACCAAAAATAAAGTCTAATAAAAGTACTAATTCAGCTGTCATTCTTCAATCGATGCAAGTTGTACATAAACGCAAGTACAAAACTATAGAGGAAGAATTGACGTCTGAAAGAATTACACAAAAAAATCCTGTTTTACAAACTAATATGGAAAACTTGGATTCATATAATTACACAGCTAATCAAATTTAAAAAGCTATGACATGCAATAAATTAGGTTTTGCTTTTACAGGTTTAAAAACTGTATCGTTTGCAATAATTGATAAAGCTTACAAAAAAACTGGCGAAACGAACTTAACGACTGGATTAGGATTTGGTTTAGATATTGACGACCATGTAGTAACTTGTAACACTCGTTTTTCTTTTGAGAAAAAAAAGGATCAGCCATTTTTAATTCTTGAAGTTCAAGGACTATTCGAAATAGAAAAAAATGACTTCTTGAATAAAATGAAACAAGATGATAAAACCTATTTAGTAGCAAAAGCTCTTGCAGCACATTTTGCTGTACTGACTATAGGTTCTGCCAGAGGAATATTACATGCTAAAACCGAGGGAACGCCATTTAATGAGTATCTCTTACCAACTATTGATGTTAAAAACATGTTACAAGAGGACGTTATTTTTAATTTCTAAAACGCCAGTGTACAACAATGGTAATCGTTGCACAAGCTTCAAAAAATATTAAATATTCTTATAAAAGCTCCTTTTACAGGGGCTTTTACTTTATCAAGACCAGTACAAGTGTCCTGAATTTCATTTTTAAGAGCTATTAAAACATTCCTTCAGGAATATTAAGCAGATACTATATTTAAAAAATTTAACACTCTAAGAATATTCCCAAAAAAGAACCAGGAACGATATTAAGAAGTTTAAAAAGAAGAAAAGCTAAGAAGGCCTGTAAAATCAAAAAAGTAAATGATTGATTAATCTTTAGATGATTTAAAAACTAAAAAACTTACCACTATATTTACCACTAAAAATAAAAGCTCTGTAAAAACAAGTGTTTACAGAGCTTTTTGTGACCGCGAAGGGATTCGAACCCCCAACCCTCAGAGCCGAAATCTGATATTCTATCCAGTTGAACTACGCAGCCATAATGTTTTATTTATCTTATATAGTTTAAAAGACGTTATGAAGCATTAAGCGAGTTTAGATTTCACTATACCAGAAATTGTTGCGCCATCTGCCTTACCCGCTAGTTCTCCACTAACTATTCCCATTACTTTCCCCATATCTTTCATTCCTATCGCCCCTGTTTTTGCAATAGCTTCCGTTACCACTTTTGCAATAGCTTCTTCACTCATTGCTTCAGGCAAAAATTGCGCTATAACTTTAGCCTCTGCCAACTCTGGTGCGGCTAAATCTTCTCTTCCTTGCTCCAAAAATATCGCCGCACTATCTTTGCGTTGCTTGACTTGTTTTTGAAGTATTTTAAGTTCTTGTGCTTCACTTAACTCCTCTTGTGCATTACTTTCTGTTTTTGCCAATAAAATGGCTGATTTCACAGCTCTTAATGCAGTTAAGGCCGTTTGATCCTTAGCTTTCATTGCCGTTTTCAAGGCTGTCATTAGATCTTGTTGTAAACTCATTACTTAAATAATTTAGGCTACGAAGATAAAATAAAAAGACCGTCTTGCCTAGATATAATGTTATTTCTCTCCTAAAATTATCAATAGAAAAACCCAAAAAGATTCTAAAAAGACTTTTTGGGTTTAAAAAATAAATATTTTTACTTAATCTACATTGTCATGCAAAAACGAATTGTTGTTTCTTAATTGTATTTCGTCATTATCATCAACTCCTAAACTTGTTCTAGAAATATTGGTTTCTGAAGAATGCTGTGCTTCATTTAAGTTTAAGCCTTGCCGTTTATATGCTGGAATCTTTTCAATATCATCAATTTTTGCAGTATTAAACTTATAATTGAACGTTTTCATTTTCTCCCGTCTAGCATCAGCTCTTTCTTTCAAAATATCTGAAATAGAACTATTCATTGGATCTAAATCTCCTAAAGCCTCCTCATTAGACTCTTGCTCTACAACTTTCTTTTCAAAAATAATCTCTGTATCTTCTTCTTTTAACGCTACTTTAATCTCTTTCTTAGGTTCTCTTTCTAGTTCCACCTCTGCATAGTCATCTAAAGCATAACGTACTTCTCCATCTTCTGAAGCCTCAGTTACAGAAACAACCTCTATAGGGTCTTTTACTTCAATTTTTTTAATTTCATTTGTTAAATTATGAATAACAGGAGCTTCTATCTCATCTTCTACAGAAGCCTCACTCAAAGGCATATCGAAAGTCAAAGTTATTTGTTGCTTATTTTCTACCACATCAGCGACTTCATTATCTTGTGGAGAAGTAATCACAAAATCATCTTCATCTGTAACATCTGCAACAACCTCTTCGTAAACAACATTTAGATCTTTAATCTCTTTAGAAGTAGGAGTTACCCCCATTCCTTCGTTATAAGAAACAGCTTTTTGCTTGTTTACCTGATCCATTTCAAACTTACTCAATGTATCTTCAGCAAGTGCATCGATATCTAATGTATGCTTTACTATTGGAGTTTCTTTTTTCTTTTCTATTTCTTTTTTTGTAGCCGAAATTAAACTTGGAGATCCCACCTCGTCTTTAGTCTTTAGATTTTGTTCCATACTTTGCTCTTCTTCCAAGGCATGGATTACCTTTTTAGCTTCTGTATTAGAAATTTCATCTTGTTGTTCAAGGTTAAATCCTGTTGCAATTATGGTTACTGCAATTGACTCTTCTAAAGACTCATCTTCACCAACCCCCATAATGATATTAGCACCATGACCTGCTTCATTTTGAATGTGGTCATTAATTTCTCCAATTTCATCGATAGTTATTTCTTGAGCACCCGAAACGATAAGCAATAATACGTTTTTGGCACCAGTAATTTTATTATCATTTAACAACGGGGAATCCAAAGCCTTAGTAATGGCTTCGTGAGCACGATTTTGTCCCGATGCTGTGGATGATCCCATAATAGCAGTACCACTCTTACTCAATACTGTTTTAGCATCTCGTAAATCAATATTTTGCGTATAGTGGTGCGTTATTACTTCTGCTATTCCTCGAGAGGCTGTAGATAACACCTCATCGGCTTTAGAAAAACCAGCTTTAAACCCAAGGTTACCATAAACTTCTCGCAGCTTATTATTATTAATAACAATTAACGAATCTACTTGTGATCTTAACTTTTCGATACCTTTTTGCGCTTGTTCATTACGCATTTTCCCTTCAAATTGAAAAGGCATTGTCACGATCCCCACTGTTAAGATATCCATATCTCTAGCCATTTGAGCTATAATAGGTGCTGCTCCTGTTCCTGTGCCTCCCCCCATTCCTGCGGTTATAAATACCATTTTAGTATTTGCACCCAACATATTTTGAATGTCTTCATAACTCTCTACAGCAGATTGCTCTCCTACATCTGGATTTGCCCCTGCACCAAGCCCTTCGGTTAGGTTAACTCCCAACTGAATTTTGTTTGGTACACCGCTATTTTGTAGTGCTTGTGCATCTGTGTTACAAATGACAAAATCTACTCCTTTTATTCCTTGTTGAAACATGTGATTAATAGCATTGCTACCACCACCTCCAACACCAATAACCTTTATTACATTTGATTGGTTCTTTGGTAAATCAAATGAAATGCTTTCGAATTCTTTATTGCTCATAAATTCTTTTTTACTGGATCAATCTATTTTATTCTTTTATTTTCTTGATGATAAACTCATCATCCTTTTTATCTTTTGTATAGCACTGTATTTTGACAAGCTTCTCTAAATCATCTAACAACACTCCCTATTCTGCATTATCTAAAAAATCCTTAACACGTTCTGTTAATGCATCTAAAAATGATCGCTTTGCTTTTTTAGGGACTTCCACGACTGGCTCTTCGTCTCTCACGGGCTCTTCTTCTTTTTCTGAAATCGTTTCTGTTTGTATTTCTTCGACAACAGCTTCTGCTTTACGTCTTTCTTGACGTTTTAAGCCATCCATAACTAAACCTACGGCTGTTGCAAATAACGGACTAGTAATCGCATCGTCACTATCACCTGCTAAATGCTCATTTGGATAACCGATTCGCGTATCCATTCCTGTGATATACTCCACCAACTGCTTTAGGTGTTTTAATTGACTTCCTCCGCCTGTTAACACAATTCCCGCTATCAATTTCTTTTTCTGCTCTTCGTGACCATAATTTTTAATCTCTACATACACTTGTTCAATGATTTCGACTACACGAGCGTGTATAATTTTCGATAAATTCTTTAACGTTATTTCCTTTGGGTCCCGCCCTCTCAATCCTGGAATAGAGACAATTTCATTGTCTTTATTTTCTCCAGGCCAAGCAGATCCAAATTTTATTTTTAATAACTCTGCTTGTTTTTCTATAATTGAACATCCTTCCTTTATATCTTCGGTAATCACATTTCCTCCAAAAGGGATTACGGCTGTATGCCTAATTATACCTTCTCTAAAAATGGCTAAATCTGTTGTCCCACCTCCTATATCTATTAATGCTACTCCTGCCTCTTTCTCCTCTTGACTCAACACGGCGTTTGCTGATGCTAAGGGTTCTAATGTAATCCCTTCCAACTCTAAACCTGCACTTTTTACACAACGTCCTATATTTCTTATCGAGGAGACCTGTCCTACTACAACATGAAAATTAGCTTCTAGCCGACCACCATACATCCCTATAGGCTCTGTTATCTCTGCTTGCCCATCAATTTTATATTCTTGTGGCAATACATGAATAATCTCTTCACCGGGAAGCATCACCAATTTATGCACTTGGTTTATTAGGCGTTCTATGTCCTCATCGTCTATAACTGTTTCCGAATTTGGCCTCGTAACATAATCGCTATGCTGTAAACTACGAATATGCTGTCCTGCAATACCTACCGTTACACCTTCTATTTTTGTAGCTGCTGCGACTTCAGCTTCTTGAATAGCTAATTGAATAGATTGAATAGTTTGCGTTATATTATTTACGACACCACGGTGTACACCCAGACTTTTAGATTTACCAATGCCTAAAATTTCCACTTTATCATATTCATTCTTACGACCAATCATAGCCACAATTTTTGTAGTTCCTATGTCTAATCCAACTGCAATATTATGCTCCATAACTTATACTTTGGTACATACAACTTGATTTCCAAATTGTAAATTCACTTTATTGTATTTATTAAGCGTCCTATCTTTCATCGCTTTTTGATAAAACGCCTTTAAGTTGTTAATTTTCTTTTCCAAATGATTCAATTGTCCCAATTGCACTTTAAAGTTGCATTGACGTAATCTTAAATCTATGGATTTATCCTCACCCTGATGAATCTCGACAACATTGGTTTTCAAGAATTCATCATTATATATTTTATTAGCTATAACAAATACGTTAGCTAAATCATTTTTGTTTACGTAACCAGTAACTAATGGCACACGTTCTGTATAATTTTTTGACAACGGCATAAATCCGCCTTGATTGTCAACATAATACGAAACCGCATTATTTACTCTTGCTATAGGTTTTTTTTGCTTAATCTTTGCTGAAAGTTCTCCATTTACACTTACAAAAACTTCAGCCGACTCAATCATTGGGTTAGAGTTTAGGGTCGCCTCTAGGATATTCAAATCTAAAACTTCTTTTGATACACTCGTAACCCGACCTTGATTTTGTATTAACAATTTACTAACAGCCTCTTGCGTTATAAAAAGATTCTGTTCTCCTAAAAACTCTATTTTGGGAGCAGACACTTTTCTAGAACCATTTCTTTCCGATGCAAAAGCGCACAAAAATACAACTAAAAGAAACAATCCAATCATTTTTATGTAATTCCAATTAATTTTCATCTAACAACGCTTCTTTTATCTGTTTAACCGCGACTCCAATATCGCCTGCGCCTAGCGTGAGTACTACTCTAGCTTTACTTTCTTTTATTTTAGAACTAATTTCATCTTTACGTATTACTGCTTTATTTACCCCTTCTATCTTGTCACACAACCATTGAGAAGTCACCCCTTCTATAGGCTGTTCTCTTGCGGGATAGATATCTAATAATAATATTTCATCAAACTGTGAGAGGCTTTTTGCAAATGCATTAACAAAATCTTGTGTTCTTGAAAACAAATGCGGCTGAAAAACAACCAATGCTTTATCGTTTGGATACATTTCTCTAACGGCTTGATAAACGGCATTAATCTCCTCTGGATGATGAGCATAATCATCTATATACACTAATTCATCTCGTTTTATCTGATACGAAAAACGACGTCGCACACCCTTATAATTTGCTAATGCCTTTATTAAATCTTCACCAGGCACACCATATTCTATAGCCATTGCCATTGCTATTAATGCATTAGATAAATTATGCCTTCCTGGCAAATTAAACCGAATGTCCTTTAATAATCCTTGAGGTGTTTTTATATCGAACACATACGCGCCATTCTCTATTTTTATATTTTGAGCAGCATAATCTGAATTATCTTCGATTCCATATGTTATGCCCTTTAACGGCAATCCGTTTTTAACAAACAACTTTCCTTTAGGTTTTAACCGTTTAGAAAAATCTTGAAATGCTTGAGTTAACGCTGAAGCATCGCCATAAATATCTAAATGATCTGCATCCATAGAGGTGATACAAGCCAAATCTGGAGATAATGTTAAAAACGAGCGATCAAACTCATCTGCTTCGACAACACTAACAGCACTTCCGTTTAAAATTAAGTTAGAGTTATAATTCTCACTAATACCTCCCAAAAAAGCCGTTAGTTTCACATTACATTCATTTAATAAATGACCTAAAATGCTTGTTGTTGTTGTTTTTCCATGTGTTCCTGCAACCGCCAAACAAAATGTATTTTCTGTAATTAGCCCTAAAATCTCTGAGCGTTTTAGAATATTGTAATTGTTATTTCTAAAATAAGTAAGCTCTTTATGTTCTTTTGGAATTGCTGGCGTATAAACCACAAGTGTTGTTTCGGGATCCAAAAAACAGGACTTCACATTTGCAATAGCATCCTTAAAATGGACATCTATACCTAAATCCACTAAAGCATCGGTGATTTCTGTTTGCGTTTTATCATAGCCCGCAACTTCTTTTTGTGCGGCTTTAAAATAGCGTGCTATAGCACTCATTCCTATACCTCCAATGCCAATAAAATAAATATTATGTATACTATTTAAATTCATATTTATTCTCCTACTTTTTTCAGAATGCTTTTTATTTTAATAAAGCCTGTCGTTTTAATTTGAACTGACTATATATTTTTAGTTATTTATCAAGAAGCTTTTCAACCTCGTCCACGATTTGCTTTGTTGCATTTACCATCGCCAATTTTTTAATATTTTCCCCTAACTGTTTCTGCCTTTCGACCGATGCTATTAATTGAGAAAATTTATTCTTAAAATCGACCTTTAAATCCTCCTGAGCTATCAAAATTGCAGCATCCTTATCGACTACTGCATTTGCGTTTTTGGTTTGATGATCTTCTGCTACATAAGGTGAAGGCACAAAAACGACAGGTTTACCTACGATGCATAGCTCTGAAACAGACCCTGCTCCTGCTCTCGAAATAATAAAATCTGCCGCAGCATATGCACAATTCATTTTATTAATAAAAGCATGAACTTGCACATGCTTTGTGTGATTATAAATTTTATATTGCTCATAATACAACGTTCCGCATTGCCATATAATTTGAAGGTTTTGCATTTGCAAGAAATCCAATTCCCGTTCCAAAAGTTCATTAATTGCTCTTGCTCCGAGGCTCCCCCCCAAAACTAAAAGTGTTTGTTTTCCTTCTACCAAATCAAACGTCTTAATAGCTTCGGCCTTAGAACTATTAATATTCAGCAGGTCTTGACGCACAGGGTTTCCTGTTTTAATCATTTTTTCTTTTGGAAAAAAACGCTCCAATCCATCGTATGCTACACAGATTTTTTGGACTTTTTTAGATAATAATTTATTTGTGATACCTGGGTACGAGTTTTGTTCTTGAATTAGACTAGGTATTCCCTTTAATCCAGCAACCTGTAATAATGGACCACTTGCAAATCCTCCTGTACCAATAACCACATCGGGTTTGAATGCATTAATTATTTTCTTAGCATTCCACAAACTATTAATTAATTTAAAAGGAAACATTAGATTTTCAAGAGTCATTTTTCTCTGAATACCCGTAATCCATAATCCTTTTATTTCATAACCTGCTTGAGGCACCTTCTCCATTTCCATTCTATCTTCTGCTCCAACAAACAAAAATTGCGTATTAGGATAGCGTAATTTTAATTCGTTTGCGATAGCAATTGCGGGGTAAATATGTCCCCCCGTTCCACCTCCAGAAAGTATAATTTTATATGTTTTATTTTTACTACTCACTTTTATTTATCTCTAAGTATTTCTTTACCCAAATGCCTTTATAGTTATTTCTTATTTTTAATCTAAACAGTCCCAGAAAGCGTCTCTAAAGAAGCACTATTCTTTTCTTTTTCATCTTCCTGCTCTTTCATCTCTTCTCGTTTTGAACTGACACTTAGTATGATTCCTATTGCTAAGCAGGTCATCCAAATGGAGGTTCCACCACTACTTATTAATGGTAGTGTTTGCCCTGTTACAGGAAATAACTCCACTGCTACCGCCATATTTATCATCGCTTGAAATACTATTGGCAGTCCAACACCCAAAACCAACAATTTCCCAAACATAGTATCGGACTTCTGTGCAACTATTACTATTCTAAATAACAACCACATATATAAAATCATTAGAAAAAAACCACCTATTAGGCCATATTCTTCTATTATAATCGCAAATATAAAATCTGAAGAGGATTGAGGTAAGAAGTTTTTCTGAATACTTTTACCTGGCCCAACTCCTTTTATTCCTCCTGTTGCTATTGCTATTTTTGCTTTCTCTATTTGATAATCTGATTCATTATCTTCATCGTTAGAAAAACTCTCTATTCGACTTATCCAGGTATCTACTCTATTAGGCATAGCCTCTGGAAAGGCTTTTGCTACGAGAACAAATAGCAGCAATCCCAACAAACCTGACCCTACAATTACCATTAAATACCTAATGGGATACCCGCCCAAAAACACCAATACGATAACCATTAAAAAAATAATTGCTGTAGTAGAAAAATTAGAGGGCAATATTAATGCCAAAATCACAAATACTGGTGCCCAAAGCGGTAAAATAGATTCTTTAAACGTAATTTTTTTGTCTTTAATTTTTGAAAGATACCGTGCTACATACACCATCAATACCACCGATGCCAAAGTAGAGGTTTGAAATGACATGCCGACTATAGGTATTTTTATCCATCTACTAGCATTGGCTCCCTCTATAGTAGTGCCTTGCATCATTGTGAGTACTAAAAGCAAAAACACAATAGGAATCATAACCATGGACAATCCTCTAAAATAACGATATGGAATTTTATGTACGCCATACATTATGGTAAAGCCTAAAAACAAATGCATAAAATGCTTCACAAAAAACGAAAAGGTATTTGTACTCTCACCAACATATGCCAAATTACTCGCAGCACTATATACAGGAAGGAATGAGAAAATAGCTAGCAAAGCAGCTATAGCCCATATTAATCGATCCCCTTTTATGTTTTTAAATAATTGTTGCATTTTTATTTATTCTCTTAATACAGAGTTATAACCTCTTTAATCTCCACTTTTAAATAGCTTCCAAAAGTCCCATTTTCGACTGTTGTTCTAACAATTATATTATTTAACTTACAGATTTCTTACAGCATCTTTAAACTGCCGTCCTCTATCTTCATAATTTTCAAACAAATCAAAACTAGCACAAGCAGGTGATAACAACACATTGTCTCCAGCTTCGGCTATTTTATATGCTATTTTAACCGCTTCTTCCATAAATTGAGTCTCCACAATAACATCTACCGTATTCCTAAAATTTTCCAGAAGCTTTTCATTGTCTATGCCCAAACAAATAATCGCTTTAACCTTCTCATTTACAAAAGAAAACAACTCCGTATAATCATTCCCCTTATCGATTCCTCCAACAATCCATACCGTTGGCGCTCCCATACTTTCCAACGCATAGTATGTTGCATTTACATTAGTAGCCTTAGAATCGTTTATATACTGTACCTTATTTATTTTAAGCACTTGTTCCAAACGGTGTTCTACACCATGAAAATTCTCCAGGCTCTCACGTATAGTTTGCTTTCTTATTTTAAGCAAATGAGATACTGCTGAAGCAGCCATTGCATTTTTAATATTATGTTTTCCTTCTAGAGCTAGATTTTTTGTTGGCATAATTATCTGGTTGTTATCTATTGTTATTTTTATATTTTCTTTGTCTAAATACGCCCCATTTTCAATTTTCCGTGTTAATGAAAAGGGCAATAGTGTGGATTGAATGTTATGATTAGCAATCCAATCATTTATAATTTCATCATCTCCATCATAAATCAAGTAATCGTCTTTTGTTTGATTTAAAGCGATCCTAAACTTCGATGCAATATAATTTTCAAACTTATAATTATATCTATCTAAATGATCTGGAGTAATATTTGTTAAAACTGCTATTTGAGGTTTAAAATCTGCAATACCGTCTAACTGAAAACTACTTATTTCTAACACATAGTTTTTAAAATCATCTTTTAAAACTTGCATTGCAAAACTATCTCCAATATTTCCGGCCAATCCTACATTTAATTCTTGCCTCAAAATATGGTGTGTTAATGAAGCTGTTGTTGTTTTCCCATTACTCCCTGTAATACCGACTAGAACAGCATTGGTATACTTTGACGCAAATTCAATTTCAGAAATCATTGAAATTTTATTTTTCAATATGCTCTGAATTAAAGGTATGCCTTCTGGAATTCCTGGACTCTTCATCACAACATCCGCATTTAAAATCTTAGATTCGGTATGTTGCTGTTCTTCCCATTCAATTTTATTTTCTATAAGAAGCGTTTTGTATTTTCTTTTTATACGTCCTTTGTCTGAAACAAAAACATCATACCCTTTGGCCTTTGCCAAAAGAGCAGTTCCAACACCACTTTCGCCTCCTCCTAATATGACTAATCTTTGTTTTTTCACTTTTTACTCTAAATGTTATCTTAATTTCAATGTTATTATTGAAAGTATAGCCAAGAACACGCCTACAATCCAAAATCGTGTAACTATTTTACTTTCATGATATCCTGACTTTTGGTAATGATGATGTAATGGTGACATTTTTAAAATACGCCTACCTTCACCATATTTCTTTTTAGTATACTTAAACCACGAGACTTGTAAAATCACCGATAAAGACTCTGCGAAAAAGATCCCGCATAATAAAGGGATTAATAATTCTTTTCTTACCGCAATAGCTATTACAGCAATGATACCCCCTATAGTTAAACTTCCTGTATCCCCCATAAACACCTGAGCCGGATATGTATTATACCACAGAAACCCTATTAAAGCTCCTGCAAATGCAGCTATAAATACAACCAACTCCCCTAGTCTAGGTATAAACATAACATTAAGATAATCGGAAAAACCTATATTCCCTGAAACAAAAGCAAAAACAGCTAAAGCAAAAACTATTATTGCCGAGCTTCCTGCTGCTAATCCATCTATACCATCTGTAAGATTAGCCCCATTAGATACTGCCGTAACTATAAAAATAACTATTGGAATAAAAATTAGCCACGCATATTTACCATAACCATCTCCCATCCAAGTAATCAAATCTGAATAATCGAACTCGTTGTTTTTAAAAAAGGGAATGGTTGTCTTAGTTGATTTTTCTTCTGGACGAATAGGTTTAACAACACTATCTATAGCTTTAGTCCCAGTACTTTGTACAACTTGAACATTCTGTCCTCCCACATCTTGCTTTATGGTTACACCTGGATGAAAATACATAATTGCGCCTACGAAAAGCCCCAGACCTACTTGGCCTAATATTTTAAACTTTCCACTTAAACCTGCTTTATCTTTTTTAAAAACCTTTATATAATCATCTGTAAATCCTACCAACCCCATCCATAACGTCGTTACAATTAACATAACAACATACACGTTATCTAATTTAGCGACTAACAGCACAGGAATAAGTGTCGCCAGGATAATAATAACACCTCCCATAGTTGGTGTTCCCGCTTTTTCCATTTGCCCGTCTAAGCCTAAGTCCCTAACAGATTCTCCAACTTGTTTTTTCTGAAGGTATAAAATTATTTTTTTACCAAATATTGTTGAAAACAGCAATGACAATATAATAGCCAAAGCAGCTCTAAACGTAATGAATTGAAACACACTCGCTCCTGTTAACTGGTATTGCTTTTCTAAATATTCGAATAAGTAGTATAACATATATTATTATTTTTCAACATCAACCTTACAACCGTAATTAAAAGGCTTTATTTTTATTTTTCCACTTCTTTTAAAAGCGCTTGAACAGTTTTATAATCATCGAAATCAAAACGCTCTCCCTTAATTTCTTGATAGGTCTCGTGTCCTTTACCTGCTATTAAAATAATATCTCCTTCGTTAGCCATTTGGCAAGCCGTTTTAATTGCTTGCTTTCTATTTGTTATGGAAACAATTCTTTTTAAATACTGCGGTTCAACACCTTTTTCCATAGCCTCTATTATAACTTCCGGCACTTCACTTCTCGGGTTATCACTTGTAAAAACAACCTTAGTACTCAAAGCCGAAGCAATATGCCCCATCTTAGCGCGCTTCATTTTATCTCTATCGCCCCCACAACCGACTACAGTTATCAGCTCTTCGTTTTTAGAACGAATACTATTTATAGTCTCCAATACATTTTTAAGCGCATCTGGAGTATGAGCATAGTCCACTATTGCTGTAATTTTTTTCTCTGAAACGAAATATTGAAACCGTCCACTAACGCTATCTAACTCACTTATTAACCTAAGTATTTCATGTTTCTCAAGCCCTAACAACTCTGCCGTTCCAAAAATAGCTAAGACATTATATGCATTAAAATTACCAATAAGTTTCGTCCACACTTCACTATCATTAATTTTTAATAGTAGTCCTCCAAATTGGTTTTCTAAAATTTGCGCTTTAAAATCTGCAAAACTTTTAAGCGCATATTTGTATTGTTTTGCTTTCGTATTTTGGAGCATTACTCCTGCATTTTTATCATCCGCATTCACAAGTGCAAAAGCATTTTTATCTAGATTATCAAAAAACAACTTTTTAACATCACGGTATTCCGCAAACGTGTCATGATAATCCAAATGATCATGCGTTAGGTTTGTAAAAATCCCTCCTTCAAAATGCAAACCCTTTGTCCTTTTTTGATGAATCCCATGCGAACTTACTTCCATAAAACAAAACTCAACACCCTGCCTATTCATTTCTTTTAAATACCGATTTATAGTCAATGAATCTGGAGTTGTATGCGTTGCTTTATAATCCTTATTATCTACTTTTATAACAACTGTAGATAGCAAACCAACTTTATAGCCTGCCTTTTTAAACAAGTTATATAACAATGTTGCTACGGTTGTCTTTCCATTAGTACCTGTTACCCCTACAAGCTTTAAATTTTTTGATGGATTATCATAATAGTTAGAAGCCATGACTGCTAATGCTTCACTTGAATCTGCGACTTCCAAATACGTAACCCCTTCTATTCTTACTTCTGGTAAATATTCGCAAACAATAACCGTAGCACCTTGCGCTATAGCGTTACCTATATAACGATGCCCGTCTGTTACAGTTCCTTTTATTGCTACAAAAACATCATTTTCTTCAATATATTTTGAATCAAAATGAATATTTTCAACTAAAACGTTAGTACTACCCCCAACGACGTTTATATTAACCTTGTATAATATGTTTTTTAAAGACTTCACGATACTTTTAATACGATAGTTTGATTTTCCTTTATTTTCTGCCCCTTAGGAATGGATTGTTTTTTAACAACCCCAATGCCATCCATTTTCACTTTTAATCCTAAATTCTCACACAATGCAATCGCATCCATTACAGGCAACCCAATAACATTAGGCATTATAGTTAAGTAAATATTTGATACATCATAATAGTTTTGAAATTCTTTTTCTACGGAAGCTTTTTTAACTTCCAAGGATTCAATCTCATCTATAATTGGTGTATCGGTAAATATTTTTTGTGCTATTTTCTTAAAGACTGGCCCTGAAACATCAGCGCCATAAATCCCCTTTTTAGTACTTGGTTTATGTATTACGACTATACAAGAATACTTAGGTTTCTCTACAGGAAAATACCCTGCAAAAGAGGATACATATTTTCTATTCTTACGCCATTTTTCATAATTTTTATAATCTGTTCTAGCCGTCCCTGTTTTCCCTGCCATTGAAAAATATTTAGAATATAGCCGCTTACCTGTACCGCGAACTACAACATTTTTCAACATTTCTTGAGCAGCCTTAATCGTTTGTTTAGAGCAAATTCGACTATTTATCACCTCTTTCTCAAACACTTCTATTTCTTTATCTAAATCCCTAACTTCTTTTATAAAATGAGGCTTCACCATTTCGCCATCATTTGCAACGGCATTATAAAATGTTAACGTTTGTAATGGTGTCAATTTTAAATTATAACCATATGCCATTGAAGGCAATGCATTACGACTCCAATTATCGTCCCCTGGTCTTGGGATATTAGGAATTCCCTCTCCAACGATAGGCAATTCTAGCACATCATTTAGCCCCCATGCATCTAATTGCTTAATAAATTCGATAGGTTTTTTAGCATAATGCTCATCTATAATAGTAGCCATCCCTATATTTGAAGACAATTCAAAAGCTTTTGCTGCAGACACTTTCCCATGGCCTTTTGTATCTGTTATTGACCTTCCATAAAAGCGTTTGTACCCATTTTTTGTATCGACAACACTTGCTGTATCTATCACGCCGTCTTCAAGGGCTGCCATTATAGCCATTAATTTAAATGTAGAGCCTGGCTCATGAGACTCGCCTACTGCATAATTAAGTTTCTCATAATAATTCCCTTTTGTTGTTCTTCCCAGATTTGAAATCGCTCTAATCTCTCCTGTATTTACCTCCATAACAACAACAGACCCATGCTCGGCTTCATATTCTTCTAATTGCTCCAACAAAGCATGATGTGCTATATCTTGAATATTCACATCAATAGTTGTATACACATCATAACCATCTTGCGGTTCTTCCTCATTCGCATCTCTAATAGGTTTCCATTGGCCTTTTCCTATTTTTTGTTTTAAACGACGTCCATTTTTCCCTCTTAGATACTTCACACCAAAAGCACCATCTATTCCTGGTCTGGTAACGTTTCCCTTATCATCTATACGTTCATAGCCAATTGTACGTTGAGCGATACCTCCCATTGGATGCTCTCGCTTAGTATTTTGCTCCACAATTAAACCACCTTTAAAGGCGCCTAATTTCAATAAAGGAAAACTACGCAATCGCAAATAATCGGAATACCCAACATCTCGCGCTAATAAATAATACCGATTCCTATTAGCCCTTGCTTTTCTAATTGCTTTTTGATAATAACTAGAAGACCGCCCTGAATAAACCGCTAGCGAATCGCTAAGTGCTACAATATATTTCTCAAATGTTTTTACTGATGGCGTTAGTGCATCAATCCGTATGTCGTACTTAGGAATTGAGGTCGCCAACAAGTTTCCATTTACAGAATACACATTCCCTCTATTAGCAGGAATAGGCACTCTCTTTACCATTCGCTTACCAGCTAATTCTCTATATTTATCACCATCTACAAACTGAATACTCAACAGTTTAAAAACCACAGCTAGCGCAAAGATGAACATACATCCAGCTATAAAATACAATCGGTTTAATATGTTCGTTTCGTTTTTTGCCACGATAGAACTTAATTTTGTTGTGGTTTAACTTTTATTTTTTGAGGCGGCACCTCTGAGGTTTTCAAACCCTTTTCTTTCATTTTCATAGTGACTACGGACTGCTTTTTCATTTCCATAAGCCGCCCTCTAGCATCTATAAATGCCGACCGCAGTTCTTTTGCTTGATTCCCTAGTCTTGCGATATCATATACTTTTTTATCTGCACTATGCGAACTAGCAATCATCACTATAGCTAACACCGAGATAAAGAGAATCATCCTCCAATTCTTAAAGGAATCATCACTCACTAAAAACGTCCCTCTTAATATGCTATAAATATTCTTTTTCATCTTTACTTTTCACGCATCCAATCGCACAAACACACTATTTACACTTTTTCAGCAATACGAAGCTTTGCGCTTCTCGCTCTATTATTTTGTTTTATCTCTTCCTGGCTAGGCACTATTAAACCACCTACTTTTTTTAAAGGCACCTCAAAACGCCCAAAAACATCTCGCTCTGGCTCCCCTTCAAACAAACCATTTCTTATAAATCGCTTTACCAACCGATCTTCTAGAGAGTGATAGCTTATAAAACTCAAGCGCCCTTCTGGCTTTAATAATTCTGGCGTTTGAGTTAAAAAAGCTTTTAAAACTTCTATTTCCTGATTCACTTCTATACGAATCGCTTGATATATCTGTGCCAAAACTTTATTTTCGTGTTTTGGTGGCAAAAACTTTTTCAACACTTTTTTTAATTGCTCACTCGTTATAATTGGAGCCTCCTCTCTTGCAGCGACTATTAACCTAGCCATTGCTGGAGCTGCTCTTAGCTCTCCATATTGAAACAAAACCTGTTTTATTTCATTCTCCTCATATTTATTTACAACGTGATATGCAGAAATGTCATTATCTTGATTCATTCGCATATCCAGATTCGCTTCAAATCGTGTTGAAAACCCTCGCTCTGCAACATCAAATTGATGTGATGACACACCAAAATCGGCTAAAATACCATCAACTTCTTTAACACCATAAAACCTTAAAAAACGCTTGATATATCTAAAATTCTCATGAATCAACATAAAACGCTCATCATTAATCGTATTCTCAAGAGCATCTGCATCTTGATCAAAAGCGAACAACCTCCCTTTTTTCCCAAGGCGTTTTAAAATTTCTTTACTATGGCCTCCACCACCAAATGTAACATCCACATAGATGCCATCTTCTTTTATACTTAAACCATCTACGGTTTCTTTTAATAATACTGGATTATGATATTCCATCTTCATTATCATCTTGCCCCATAACTTCTTCTGCCAGATCACCAAAATCAACAGCAGCAGCATCTATGGCTTGTTCATAATTTTCCTTATCCCATATTTCAACAATATTTATGGCTGAAGACACCACAATATTTTTTAAAATACCAGCAAAGACTACTAGATCTTTAGGTATTAACAATCTTCCGTTGTTATCTACCTCAACTATTTTCACTCCTGCAGTAAAACGACGAATAAAATCATTATTTTTTTTATTGAATCTATTCAGCTTATTCATCTTTTGCATCAACACTTCCCATTCCGCCATTGGATACAATTCCAAACACGGTTGAAAAACAGCTCTCTTAAGCACAAAACCATTTTCAAGAACTAAAGACAACTGTTTTTTTAGCGCAGAAGGAAGCATTAGCCTACCTTTGGCATCAACTTTACATTCGTATGTTCCTATTAATGAGCTCAAAACAATTCTCCAGATAAGTGTTTTTTAATATTCAAATATATTGAAAAAATTACCACATTTTACCACTTTACACCACATTGTTAATAAGTATTCGTTAAAACACCTTAAAAACCCTAGCAAGAACCCCATTAAAAACACATTAACAACTACATATCAGAAACTTACACTACAATTCGCTTGATAATTACACAACCTTAAACACAGGTTTTACACTCCTTATCTCAACTATACTCAGAATATGTAATTATTTTGATTGAAATAACTATATTTGCTCTAACTGAATCGACTAACGTTTAATGACGCACACTCTAAAAAAAGAAGGAAAATTTAACTATATAGAAGTTGGAGAAGGCACACCCATTATTGTGCTACACGGACTTATGGGAGGCTTAAGTAATTTTGACGGCGTAACTTCTCATTTTAAAGATAAAGGCTACAAGGTTATTATCCCTGAGCTCCCTATTTACACAATGTCTCTTATAAAAACCAATGTGAAGGCCTTCGCTAAATACCTTAACGAATTCATTGAATTTAAAGGGTTTAAAGAAGTTATATTACTTGGGAATTCCCTTGGAGGCCATATTGGCCTTTACCATACAAAACTGCACCCTAACAAAGTAAAAGCTTTGGTAATAACAGGAAGCTCTGGCTTGTATGAAAACGCCATGGGCGGCGGTTATACCAAAAGAAGGGATTATGAGGTTATCAAGAAAAAAGCGCAAGATGTGTTTTACGACCCTGCTATTGCTACCAAAGCGATAGTTGATGAAGTTTATGAGACTGTAAACGACAGAAACAAGCTCATTAAAACACTTGCCATAGCCAAGAGTGCCATAAGACATAACATGGCTTCTGATTTACCAAATATGAATGTTCCTGTTTGCATTATTTGGGGTAAAAATGATAATGTTACGCCTCCAGAAGTAGCTCATGAATTTAAAGCGTTACTCCCCGACTCCGATTTATTTTGGATTGATGCATGTGGGCATGCCGCGATGATGGAGCATCCCAATACGTTTAATCAGATTTTATATGACTGGCTACAAAAAAGAGGGCTTTAACACCTTGCTTTAAACAGTCTGACCAACAAAAAAACACCCATTCTAAGGGAGACAATTATGAAAATTAAATCTGCGGAATTTGTAATGAGTAATTCTGATGTGGCAAAATGCCCCAAAGGAATGATTCCTGAATATGCCTTTATAGGGAGAAGCAATGTTGGGAAATCGTCACTTATAAACATGCTAACTAGCAGAAAAAGTTTAGCCAAAACTTCTGGTCGCCCTGGAAAAACACAACTTATCAACCATTTTATTATAAACAACGAATGGTACCTTGTAGATCTTCCTGGTTATGGTTATGCTCGTGTTTCAAAAACCACAAAGAAAGTATTTCAAAAGTTTATTACGCAGTATTTTGAACATAGGGAGCAGCTAGTTAGCGCTTTTGTTTTAGTAGATATAAGACATAAACCACAGCCTATAGACTTAGAGTTTATGCAATACTTAGGAGAAGGTGGCATTCCTTTTTCTATTATTTTTACAAAAGCAGACAAATTAAAACCTAAGGCCATAGAAAGTCATATAGAAGCCTACAAAAGCATTCTCTTAGAAACTTGGGAGGCTATGCCTAATTACTTTGTCTCTTCTAGCTCAAAAAGTATTGGAAAGCACGAGGTGCTTGGCTATATTGATGGGTTAAATAACAATATGAATTTATAATAAGCGTTATTCATTTTTGTAATACTCCAAAACCTTAATTTTAAATAGGTAATCGTATTTAGCTTGAATACGCTCAGATTGAGATTGAATGTAATTCGATTTACTTTCAAGAAACTCATAAGAACTAAGATACCCTTGCGTATATTTGCTTTGAGCAATATTGAACGCTTCTTCTTGAAACACAGAATTTTCTATACCTTATATATTACAATAATTGTTGTTTCTAATAATACTGAGATTTCACAGCTTTATTTAAGATGTAACATCCTATAAACCTTTATTTTAAATGAATATAAACACTCTTTTAAAACACTAATATAGGAAGCCAATATTTTAATATTTCATGTAAACTTACAACTTAGAAAATATTACATAAATAAATGTGCACATTATAGCACGATATAGAACAGCTTAACCCTTAACATCTAAGGCGTCTCTTAGAGCATTCCCTATAAGCATGAAAGCCATAACTAAAGTCATAATACACACCCCAGGAATAACAGCCAAGTAAGGTTTTCCTAGAATAATATAATTATAATGATCTTTTATCATTGCTCCCCAGCTTGCCATTGGGGGTTGCGCTCCTATTCCTAAAAAACTAAGTCCACTTTCTATTAAAATAGCGGCTGCAAAGTTTGCTGCACAAATTACAATTACTGGCGCCATTATATTTGGCAGTATGTGCTTTGTTATAATTCTATAATCATTAAAACCTAAGGCTCTAGCTGCTGTAACATATTGTAATTCCTTTGCGCTTATAACTTGTCCTCTAACGACTCGAGCAACTTCAACCCACATGGTTAAGCCTACTGCAATAAATACTTGCCAAAACCCTTTCCCTAATGCCAATGTAATAGCAATAACTAACAACAAGGTTGGAATAGACCAAGTTACATTAATACCCCACATAATAACAGCATCGACTTTCCCCCCATAATACCCTGCAACACTTCCCATAAAAAGTCCTATTAGCAAAGAAATAAAAACAGCTACAAATCCTATAAAAAAAGAAATTCTAGCACCTATCAATATTCTACTTAACAGATCCCTACCATACTTATCGGTTCCTAAATAAAATGTGCTTTCATTAATTAATGTTTCTATTGGCTTATCATCATCTGTAATAATAATTGTTTTTTTTAAACCTTCTAATCCATCTGAAGCGTAGGCTGTATATGTAATGGCATTTCCGTTTATAGTGTAACTTGTAATAGGTATTTCGGTTTCTGTATTTACTGTTCCAAAAAAGAGCTTACTCCAAACCCCTTGTTCACTTTCCGTATGAGATGGCAATGTTAACATGAGTGTTTTAAATCCAGGGCTTTTAGAATGAATGGATAAATGCATCTGATTTGCATTTTGAGAGTTATCTGGAGCGAAAACGTAAGCAAAAACAGCAACGACGCCTACCAAAAGAATAAAGTAGAAACTGAAAACGCCCCAAAAGTTTTTTTTAAACTTTTGGAGCGCTAGCTCTCGTAATGAGTTTGTTGTTTTACTCATCTATACTATTAGTCTTTTACTGTAGCTACTTTTTTAATGCCGTAGGTCATTTTTAAATCTTCGAGTACATTTAAAGCTTCTTCCATATACACATCTTTACTCAGATTTTTATGCCAACGATTTCTTTTTTCTTTTAAAACACTATCTTTTAAAAACAACTTCTCTTCGTAAGGCAAAGACAAGAAGGTTAAATTTGTCTCGTAATCTGAAATAGCATCAAACTCTTTAGCTTTATTTTCATTTTTATCTAACTCTTGTTTATAAACATCATAATTCAAAGAGAATGTATTGTCATCTATTTGTTCTTTAATCCACTTGGCATTTTTCTCAATAAGGGCTAATTGCTTATTATTTTGCATACGAACCTTACTATTATTTATTGTCGCATCATAGTCATAATAACTTCCCCAAAACTCATAATCTACAGCATCAATTTTATCCCATGCTAATGGATTGTCTTGATCGCGTTCTCCTATATCTACAAAACTATAACGGTCTGGCACTACAACATCACTTTTTACACCCTCTAATTGAGTAGAACCACCATTAATACGATAAAACTTTTGCCTTGTAATTTTTATTGCTCCCAAATCACCATGAGAACTATTTCTTACCATTCTATTTAAGTCCAATATGTTTTGAACCGTTCCTTTTCCATAGGTTTGTTTACTCCCAATGATAATCGCACGTTTATAATCTTGCATTGCAGCTGCAAGTATCTCTGATGCCGAAGCCGATAATTCATTAACCATTATTACCAATGGGCCATCCCAAACAATAGATTTATCTTCATCTTCCAAAACCTCTTTAGGCTCTCCTGTTGACCTTACTTGAACCACAGGGCCTTCCTTTATAAACAGCCCTGCAATATCGACCACTGTTTTAAGTGACCCACCACCATTATTACGCAAATCTAAAACCAAGCCTTCAATACCTTCTTTTTTTAACCGTTCTATTTCCTTCTTAATATCTGAAGCCGCATTTCTATTATCGTAATCTTTAAAATCGATATAAAATTTCGGTAAGTTAATAACACCATAGGTTTTATCATTCTTCTTAACTGTTGATGATTTAGCATAAGTTTCTTCTAATTCAACAATATCTCTGGTGATTGAAATTTCTTCTATAGATCCATCTACTTTTTTAAGCGTTAAAAACACTTTTGTTCCCTTAGGACCTTTTATAAGTTTAATCGCATCATCTATTCGCATACCAACAATACTAACAGACTCATCTTCCATCTCTTGACGCACTTTTAAAATAATATCGCCAACTTCTAGCTCTTTCCCTCTCCAAGCTGGGCCTCCTGAAATAAGCTCTGTGATTTTGGTGTAATCCATACGCTTTTGTAGTCTTGCGCCTATCCCTTCTAGCTGCCCAGACATTTGCTGGTCAAAACGATCTTTATCCGTAGGTGCCATATAAGTTGTATGCGGATCAAACTCTTCAACAATAGCATTAATATACATAGAGAACCAATCTTTACGTTCCATGTCATCGATAAAATCGGTGTAGTACACATTTAGATTTTTCAAGGTTTCATTTCTAGCCTCCTCTTCTAATGCTGCAAGCGATTTTTTTGCTGAGTCTTCTTCATTTTCAACCTTTGCTTCATCTACATCTAAACCAGCCATATCTCCCTCTTCTTGCTCTGTAATTAAAGCATCATACGTGGCTATTGTTCTAAACTTAAGCTGTTTTCTCCAACGTTCTTTAAGTCGCTTTTTATTTCTAACATAATTATGGCTTTCATAATCTGTATCTATTTCTTCATCCTTAGCATAATTAAAAGGTTTACTTAAAACCGCTTTATAGATTTCTTTAGTTTCATTCATTCTTTGAATAAGGCGTTCGTTTACCAAATTAAAAAATGAAATATCATATGCTTTTAACTGGTCATCTAATTCGGTCTCATAATCTTTAAACTCATCGATATCCGATTTCAAAAAATACCGTTTTAAAGGGTCTATTCTGTTTAAATAATTTGCATAAACATCTCTAGACAAATCATCGTTAAAATCTTTTGGTTGAAAATGTAACTGTTCTAAAGCTAGCGTTATAATTTGAATTAATAATCGGTCCTTGTCTGGGTCATTATCTACCTTTGTCGTAAAGCTACAAGAGCCAAATGCTAATAATAGTACTAGCATTAATACATTATACTTCTTTTTCATCTACTTGTTTTTATTTTTTAATAGCTGGATGCTTATCCTTTTGTTATCGCTTCAATCCGTTTTAGATCAAATTAAATAACGCATCCGATTCAACAATTTTCTATCTCGCATTAATCTAAATTAGGAATAATTTCTACTAAAATAAAGAAAAAACTGTGCCAATAAATGCATTTGGAGCTAATTTTTTGTTAAACAAGAGAAATTCATAAAATCCATCATAAATTATGTATTTTAGCCTATAAATACAGTAACGAGAAATGACAAAAAAGCCGCTTATTTTAATTACCAATGATGATGGTATCACTGCACCTGGCATACGCGCTTTAATAGATGCTATGAAAACAATTGGAGATGTCGTAGTTGTAGCGCCAGACAGTCCACAAAGTGGTATGGGGCATGCTATTACAATAAATTCTACATTACACATACAAAAAATAAGTACTAATAATAATGGCTTAAAAGAATACAGCTGTTCGGGAACGCCTGCAGATTGTGTTAAAATTGCAGTAAATGAAATTCTAGACCGTAGACCAGATCTTTGTGTCTCTGGCATAAATCACGGTTCGAACTCTTCAATTAATGTTATTTATTCTGGAACCATGAGTGCTGCCATAGAGGCTGGTATTGAAGGGATTCCAGCCATAGGTTTTTCTAATTTAAACCACAGTTGGAAAGCTAATTTTGAAGCCTCGAAAAAATATGCAAAATCGATAGCAAAAAATGTTTTAGAACACGGTTTAGAAAAAGGCATTGTCTTAAATGTTAACATTCCTAACCTAGAGGATAAAAATATAAATGGTGTTAAAATCTGCCGCCAAGCTAAAGCGAATTGGAAAGAAGAATTTGATAAGAGACAAACCCCCCAAGGAAAAGATTATTATTGGCTTTCTGGTATTTTTGAAAATTACGACGACGGTGAAGATACGGATGAATGGGCCCTTGAGCATGGCTATGTATCTATCGTCCCTGTGCAATTTGACCTAACAGCACATCGCTGTATTAAAGAATTAAACACTTGGAGTTTTAATGAATAAAAAAGAAATTGTTACAGGGTTTATTATCGGATTGCTTATTACTCTAATAGGGGTTTCACTATATACATTATATCTAGCAACAAAGCTAGATTTAGAAGGTCAAGAAACTCTACAAAAGCTACTATCGTTACAAGTGATTATAAAATATGCTGGTATTGGCGTACTATTAAACCTCCCTGTTTTTTATTATTTTTTACATAAAAAAAAAGAAGATTACGCTAAAGGCGTAATAATGGCTATTATAATAGTGGCTATTATTTTTATAATGAAAAAGTTTTAAATATTATGAAATATTATATTATTTCAGGAGAGGCTTCTGGCGATTTACATGGCTCCAACTTAATGAAGTCTTTATTACTTGAAGATGTAGATGCAAATTTTAGATTTTGGGGAGGTGACCTTATGCAAAATGTTGGAGGAACACTTGTTAAACATTACAGAGAACTTGCCTTTATGGGCTTTCTAGAAGTGGTAATGAATCTAAGAACGATTACCAAAAATCTTGCTTTTTGCAAAAAAGACATCGAAAACTACAATCCAGATGTTATTATTTTTATTGACTACCCTGGCTTTAACTTGCGCATTGCAAAATGGGCAAAACAAAAGGCTTATAAAACCCACTATTATATTTCACCTCAAATATGGGCATGGAAAGAAAACAGAATTAAAGCTATAAAAAGAGATGTAGAACAAATGTATGTTATTCTTCCGTTTGAAAAACCATTTTACGAAGACAAACATAATTTCCCTGTACATTTTGTTGGTCACCCGTTAATAGATGCAATCGCTGACAGAGTACAAGTTGATGAATTTGACTTTAGAACTCAAAATGGATTGAGTGACAAGCCTATTATTGCATTGCTTCCTGGCAGTAGAAAGCAAGAGATTATAAAAACGCTATCTGTTATGCTGAGTTTAGTTGACAACTACAAAGCATATCAATTTGTAATTGCTGGAGCCCCTGGTCAAGATTATAATTTTTATAAGCAATTTATAAAAAAGACTAATGTTCATTTCATTAGCAATAAAACTTACGACTTGCTTAGTGTTTCTACAGCAGCTCTAGTAACCTCTGGAACAGCAACCTTAGAGACTGGTCTCTTTAAAGTTCCACAAGTAGTGTGCTATAAAGGAGGCTGGTTATCGTATCAAATTGGTAAGCGCCTTGTTAAACTAGATTATATTTCTCTAGTAAATTTAATACTAGACAAAAAAGCTGTAACGGAACTAATTCAAAATGAATTCAATCCCAAACGTTTAAAAAAAGAATTAGACCTTTTACTTGACGCCTATGAACGGACTAAATTTTTTATTGACTATTATAGTTTAGAGAAAAAATTGGGAGGTAAAGGCGCCAGTAATAAAACTGCTAAATTAATATATAAATCTATAAACAATTCCTCTAATTGATGCCAAAAACGACTCCAAAACTACTATTCCTACTACTATTATTACTCATAACGGCCTGTGGTTCCTCGAAAAACAAACGCGCTGTTATTACAAAAAAATCTAAGACTAGCAAAACCGTAAAAAAAACAACTAAAACGTCATCAAGTAATGCCAGTACAAGCACTGTAGCGAAGGCTATTGTTAAACATGCAAAACAATACAAAGGTACACGCTACAAGTATGGAGGCACAACTAAGGCTGGCATAGATTGTTCTGGGTTAATATACACTTCGTTTAAAAAGGAAAGTATAACACTTCCTAGAGTTTCAAGTGCTATGGCTACAAAAGGTAAATGGGTTGATTTAAAAAAGGTTAAACAAGGAGATTTACTCTTTTTTTCGACAAAAAAAAATAGTCGCAAAGTAAATCACGTAGGCTTGGTAACCTCTGCACGAGCTGGGAATATTGAATTTATTCATGCTTCAACCAGTAAAGGAGTTATTATATCTAACCTCGCTGAACGTTATTGGTATTTTGCTTTTGTACAGGCTAGACGCTTACTTTAAAAAACAAATAGCCTAATATTCACTATATTAGGCTATTGAAAGCCCTTAATTTCAACATAATAAAGCTAACGATCTGTTTGGTTCTTGGAATATTTACAGCACATTACTATAACATTCCTTTAACTAGCGCTTTACACGTCCTTATTTTACTACTAGCAGTATTAAGCTTATTCCTCCTTATTCCCAGACAAAATAACCTTGTCATTATATCCTTTGGTATAACTAGCTTTATAACAATGGGTGTTATTGGTGTTTTCATTACGACGCTAAATAATGAAAAGCGACTTCCACAACATTATTCCCAATTTAACCTTAAAGAAAAACAAATCACCTTTAGAGTTAGATCTAGCCTAAAGTCAGGAAACTATAACCAAAAATACATCATTGATATACTTAAAATTGAAAATAAAAGTGTTTTAGGTAAAGCGCTATTAAATCTTAAAAAAGACAGTACAAACAGTAGTTTAAAGATAGATGATATCTATTTAACAACGGAAACTTTTTTAGTTTTAGACTCTCCAAAAAACCCAAATCAATTTAACTATAAAAACTATCTGGAACGGCAATATGTATTCTTCCAAATGCATACTGAAAGGGAGAAGTTACTCTGTGTTAGTACTCAAAAACATACTTTTTTGGGCTATGCAGAGCTCCTTAGAGATATTATTAATACTAAACTAAAGCAATACTCCTTTAGTTCTGATGCTTTAGCTATAATTAATGCAATATTATTAGGGCAACGCCAAGATATAAGTAAAGCATTGCAAGACAATTATGTTAATGCAGGAGCGATTCATATTCTTGCAGTATCGGGCTTACATATTGGTATACTACTCGTAATACTAAACGCCTTATTCTCACCTTTAAAATACTTAAAGTATGGAAAAACAATAAAAGTATTTCTTATCGTACTAATACTATGGGCTTTTGCTATTATTGCTGGTTTATCAGCTTCTGTGACACGCGCAGTTACAATGTTTAGCATTGTGGCTATTGCCATGCACCTAAATCGCCCCACAAACATTTATAACACACTAACAACTTCTATATTTATATTATTACTTTTTAAACCCTTGTTTTTATTTGACATCGGTTTCCAACTCAGTTATCTTGCTGTATTTGCTATCGTAATAATTCAGCCTATACTTGCTAAACTATGGCTTCCTAAGCATTATATTAGTAAACTTTTTTGGAATACGTTCACTGTAACCCTTGCGGCTCAATTTGGTGTAACTCCAATTAGCTTATTTTACTTTCATCAATTCCCTGGTTTATTCTTCCTATCTAATCTTATTATTGTTCCGCTTCTAGGCTGTATTCTAGGCCTTGGTCTTTTTATAATAATACTAGCGCTATGCAATGCATTACCAACGTTATTCGCTGGCTTTTTTGGATGGATTATAAACACAATGAACCGCTTTATTAAATGGATTTCTTTACAAGAACATTTTCTTTTTCAAGACTTATCCTTTAGCGCCATTCAAGTCATTTTCTCATACTTATTAATCATCACTTTAACAAGATTTATCCTTAATAAAAGTTATAAAAGACTACGATTAGTGCTAATTTCCATAGCATTATTTCAAGGTATTTTAATCTTAACAAAAGATAATTTTAACACTCGTTTATTTACTATTTTTCATAAAAGTAGATATACTATTATTGGATTAAAAACGAATACGACTCTAAAACTAAACTCAAACTTGGAGAAAGCAAACCAATACAGAATGCTAAACAATTACAAGATTGCCAATAACATAAATGTTTTGACAAAAGACACGCTACAATCGGTTTACAAAATAGGAACAAAATATCTTTTTATTATTGATAGTCTAGGGGTTTATAACATCAAAACATTTACCCCTAATTATATATTACTAAGAGATTCACCAAAAGTTAACTTAGAAAGACTCATAGCGACTTTAAACCCAGAACTTATAATTGCGGATGGAAGTAATTACAAATCGTATGTGAAACGTTGGAAAGCGACCTGTAAAAAACAAAAATGCCCTTTCCACTATACTGGTGAAAAGGGCGCATTTATTATAGAAATGGACTAAACCATTTTAAATATAACCTTCTAACGTATGAATTAATTAGAAAATTCTGCTTTAAATTTTTTATAATAATCATCAAATGCTTTTTGAGTATCCATTCCTTTATGATCGTTATTTTTAAACATTTTAAGATATAACTCCAATTGTTGCGGTGTTTTATATCCTACTATAGGAGAAATAAATTCCCCCGTCTCATCCAAGAATACCATTGTTGGATATGATCTTATACTAAAATACCTAGATAATTCATGTGATGAGTTTCTTCTTTTCGCTTTTTTAGGATTATAATTAGGATTTGAAAAAGTTTGTCCTTTAAAATTAACAACCTCATTCCCTTCTGCATTAAACTTTACAGCGTAGTAATTCTTATTTACATAATCAGCGACATCTTTATTGTGAAATGTATTTCGATCTAACATTTTACATGGACCACACCAACTCGTATACATATCCATAATAATTTTTCTTGGCTCTTTCTTTTGAAGCGCTACCGCTTCTTCTAGAGTTACCCAATTAATTTCTTGTGCGGAAATTGATATAGAAGCTAGTACTGTAAGCAGTAATAAAATGATAGTCTTTTTCATTCTTTAATTCGTTTAATTTTTATTCATAAGTCGCAAATAGTATTCCAAAGTTACAAAAAATAAAAAAACGCCTCTATGAGACGTTTTTTATTTTTATTTATCTAACACCATGCATTAGTTTTTTTATAAAAGGATATAATATTGCTGATAAAATTCCTAATCCTACAGCGACCGCTGTTAATAACCAGAAAAAATAACTTAACCCTTCGGTTTTCGCAATCCCTTCTGAAGCTTCTCCGAATACTCCTGCCAACTTCATTCCTATAGCTACCGCCAAGTACCAAATACCAAACATCATTGCAATCATTCGTCCTGGTACAAGTTTACTAACATAAGATAAAGCAACAGGTGAAATACATAGCTCTCCCATAGTATGAAAGAAATATACTAATATTAACCAAATCATACTCACAGAAGCTGTTTTAGCTCCTACAGGTATAGATGAAGCACCTATTGCCACACAGGCCATTCCAACTCCTAATAATACCATTCCTATAGCATACTTCATATTTGCATTAGGATTATATTTACTTTCCCACCACTTAGAGAAAAGAGGAGCAAAGGCTATTATAAATAATGAATTTAACACCCCAAACCAAGATGCAGGAACTTCTGCAACATCTTTAACAAACTCATTATACAACATCCAGATTGCGATAGCCCATATAATGATAAAACTCGTCCCTAGTATAATATTTGATAAACCATATTTTGAAAAAGTTTTTTTAAATAATAACCATAATACCCATGTTATAATACCTAAAGGAATAACTGTCATTAAAGAATTAATAATCTTAAAAGTAAAAGCAGCATTCCCTTCTAAAACTCTTTGAGTATAATCTCTAGCGAAAATAGTTAAAGAACTTGGGGCTTGTTCAAAAATCGCCCAGAAAAAAATTGTAATAAATGCAAAGAAAATAACAGCTAACATTCGATCTCTTGTAATAATATCATATTTTGGAATACGAATTACTAGCAAAAGAATAAACAAAAATAGAGCCACTAAAATTATCACACTTGCTCCTGTTAAACCAAATAAATTAAAATCGAATAAATTATATTCTCCTCCAGATATTTTAGCCACTGGATCATTTAAAATCCAAGCTAAACCTAGTAGAGATGAAATACCAATAATAGCTAATTGAAAATTTGTAAAAGGATTTAATTTAGGTTCATCGTCTCCAAGCTTAAGTTCCTTTTCATTTTTATTTTCAGGTTTTAAACCTATTTTACCAAAAATATCTTGTGACAACCAAAACTGTAATAAACCAAACAGCATAAATATACCGGCTAAACCAAATCCCCAACTCCAACCTACTTCCTCTCCTAGATAGCCACAAAGTAAAATTCCTAAAAATGCTCCCGCATTTACTCCCATATAAAAAATAGTATAAGCACCATCTTTTTTCTCTGGCTTGCTCTTGTACATTTCAGATATAATAGAAGTCATATTGGGCTTAAAAAAACCACTTCCAAAAACAAGAAGCCCTAACCCTAAATAGATGAAAAATGAAGTTTCTAGAGCCATCGAGGCGTGTCCTAAAGTCATTAGCAAAGCTCCAACAAGTACAGCCCATCTAAACCCGATAATTTTATCGGCAAAATAACCTCCTAATAAGGTTGATAAATAAACTAATGATGTATAGGTTCCAAAAATAGCAAATGCATGCTCTCTTGGCCAACCCCATCCGCCATCAGTCAATGAGGCTGTAAAAAACATTACTAATAAAGCGCGCATACCATAATATGAAAAACGCTCCCACATTTCGGTAAAAAACAGCACAAATAATCCCGCAGGATGCCCTAAAACTTTATCTTTAAAGATATTCTCAATATCAGTACTCATAGTATAATTCCGTTTAGTTCGTGTTTACTAATTTTAGATCTTCTTTTAATCGGTTATCACTCTTTCATTATCTTCTGCACCATGCGTCAAAACTTCAAGTTTCTTTCTAAATACCATAACTAAAGCTCCGAAAATAACGCAAAAAACAGCAATACCAGTAAAAATCGTAAATTCCCCTAAACTTTCAGAAGCCTCTCCTAACAAACCGGCTAATTTATTCCCAAAACCAGTCATAGCAAAATAAACTCCCATCATTAACGATGCATATTTTACAGGCGCTAATTTTGTTATATATGATAATGCAACTGGAGAAATACATAATTCACCTACAGTATGGAATAAATAAGCCAACACTAACCAATACATTGCAGAAGCTCCATCGCTTTCATACTGCCCTGCTGCTGCTGTCATAAAAAAGAATCCTGTTCCCATAATAATAAGTCCAACTATCATTTTAAACAATGACGTAGATACTTTTCCTTTTAATTTTCTAGCCGCCCAATATGCTGCAACTGTTGTCCCTAAAAAGATAATAAACATTGCATTTAATGATTGAAACCATGACGCAGGAACCTCCCAGCCCATTAGCATTCTATTTGTTTTTTCTTTAGCATATATATTCATAAGTCCGCCTGCTTGTTCAAACGCTCCCCAAAAAACAATAACAAGCATAAACGAAACAAATAAAACGATGATTCTATCCTTTTCAATTTTTGTGAGAGGTTTTTTCATAGCATCTATATCAGATTCATTTTCTGAAGCTCCTAAAAAATTACCAACTGTTTTTAAGTGTTTTTGACCTAACATGTATTGTAATAATCCTAATGCCATCCCTATACCTGCTAATCCAAAACCATAATGCCATCCATGTACTTCACCAACATAACCAACAATTAAACTAGACAAAAATGCGCCAACATTTATACCGATATAGAATATTGTAAATCCTTTATCTCTTCTAATATCTCCCTGCTTGTATAAACCTCCTACCATTGTTGAAATATTAGGTTTTAATAGGCCTACACCAGCTATAATTAGCCCTAAGCCAGTATAAAAAGCCCACATTACTTCAATTGCTAAAACACTATGTCCAGCAACCAGAAGAATCCCTCCATATAGCACTGATTTTTTTTGTCCTAAAAATTTATCTGCAATCCAACCTCCTGGTATAGAAGCCACATATACTAACATAGTATACCATCCATATAAAGCTAAGGCTTCTCCTTTGGTCCAACCTAATCCAGCATTAGCATCTGTTGTTGCCTGCACTAAGTACAGTACTAATATTGCTCTCATACCATAATATGAAAAACGTTCCCACATTTCTGTGAAAAATAACACATACAATCCTACTGGATGTCCAAATAATTCTTTTTGTTTAATTGCACCTGATGCAGCCATAATTTTATTATTAGTTAGTAAAAATTATTATCCTTTAATTTCTATTTCTTCTTTTATCTCATTAGGTTTCTTAATCTTATCCCCTAAAGTTCTATCTATGAAGTTAGACATTTTCTTATACAAATGCAATCTTGTATTGCCGCCATAGATTCCATGATTTTTATCGGGATAAATCATCCATTCGAATTGCTTATCTGCCTGGATCAATGCTTCAACCATTCTCATAGTATTTTGCACATGTACATTATCATCTCCTGTTCCGTGAATTAATAAGAAATCTCCTTTTAATTTATTGACATGATTTATTGGGGAATTATCATCATAGCCACTCGCATTTTCCTGAGGCGTAGTCATGTAACGCTCTGTATATATAGAATCGTAAAACCTCCAACTAGTAACTGGTGCTACAGCTATTGCCATCTTAAACACATCGTTTCCTTTAAATAAAGCATTACTACTCATAAAGCCACCGTAACTCCATCCCCAAATCCCTATACGACTGGCATCTATATAAGAACGTGTTCCTAATTGCTTAGCAGCTTCAATTTGATCCTCAACCTCTAACTTCCCTAGTTCTTTTTGTGTTACTTTTTTAAAATCGGCTCCTTTAAAACCTGTTCCTCTGCCATCTACACAAGCCACTATATAACCTTTTTGTGCCAGCATTTGATACCAATAATCGTTTGCGCTGTTCCAACGGTTAGCCACTTGTTGCGATCCAGGTCCTGAATATTGATACATAAACAAAGGATATTCTTTTGTTTCATCAAAATTCGCAGGTTTTATCATCCACATATTTAAATCATTGCCATTAACGTTAATTGTACTAAACTCTTTTTTAGATGTTTTATAATTTAAAAGTTTTTGAGTCAATATATCATTGTCTTTAATACTTTTAATTACGGCTCCTGTTGCAGCATTATTTAAAGTATATTCAGGAGGTGTTGTTGCACTAGAAAAGGTATTAATAAAATAGGTGAAATCTGTACTAAAAGCAGCGCTATTAGTTCCAGAAGTTTTTGTTAAACGCTTTTTGTCAGTACCGTTTAACTTTATAGAATATACGTCTCTGTTTATGGATCCATTTTCAACAGATTGATAATATATTCGTTTTGTTTTAGCATCAAAACCGTAATAATTGGTTACCTCCCAATTTCCTTTTGTTATTTGGTTTATCAACTTCCCTTTTTTATTATAATGATAAATATGGTTATAACCATCTTTTTCACTTGTCCAGATAAAGCTATTGTCTTTTAAAAATGTTAAATTATCTGTAATGTCAATATAAGCATCATCTTTTTCAGCTATGGCTATAAAGGCGCTATTTTTTTTAGTATCAATCATCCAAAGGTCAAGTTCATTTTGGTGACGATTCATAAACTGAGCACTTAAAACATTAGGATTATGAGTCCATTTAATTCTAGGAATATAAAAATCGTTATAGTCTTTTTCTATTTTAACTGATTCTGTTTTATTTTTGTTTAAGTCATAGATGTGCAGTGATACAATTGCATTAGCTTCTCCTGCTTTAGGGTACTTAAATACGGTTTGTGTTTGATAAAGGTTTTCTCCATAAACATCCATTGAAAATTCTGGCACTTGAGTTTCATCAAAACGTACAAACGCTATTTTATCACTCGCTGCATTCCATTCAAAAGCCTGTACTAATGAAAACTCTTCTTCATAAACCCAGTCTGTAATACCATTTATAATTTTATTTTTTTCACCATCAAATGTTATTTGAATCGTTTCCCCTGAATTTAGATCTTTAACATATAAATTATTGTTCAAACCATAAGCCACTTTAGTTCCATTTGGAGAAAAGGTTGGTTCTTGAATTTTATGCTCTGAAACAGGAATAACGGTTTTTGTTTTGGTATTAAAAACAAAATAATGCCCCAAGGTCGAACGTCTAAAAATAGACGCTTCATTTGTAGCTAACAATACTTGTGTTTCATCCTTGCTAAATTTATAATGCGAAAAATACTTAACCGCATCCAAATCTGAAGAATTTACAAGTGTTTTTACCTTCTTAAGCGTTTTATAATCATATATATCTATAGCTGTTGCTCCTGTTTTGTTATTAAAATTCAAAACCGAATATTGTTTTCCATTATTCATAGAATGCAATACATCGAGGCCAGCTGTTCTAAAAGCGCCACCCCAAATTTCTTCGAGAGTTATGTTTTTTGTTTGAGCTGATGTTAAAGTAGTTGCAAAAAAGAAAGTAAGCAGTAAGAGTTTACAAATTTTCATTAGGTAGTAATTTTAAACAAAATAATGCCAAGTTTACTAAAAAATACGCAAAAAACCCCAACTATTAACAGTTATTTCCATCTTTACAGTGCTGTTTCTTGTATTTAATCCTTGTCTGCGTTTTTTTAACAATTTGCGCGCGCCTATTTCCCTTCCCTATTACAAATTATTTGAACCTAAAAGCGAAGCAACATTCTTTCCATCAAGAATAGTATATTTGCTTCATAAAATGTGCACTGATGAGTAAAACGATTACTGGCTTTTCCAAACTTTCAAAATCTGAAAAAATAAATTGGATCGTAAGCAAATACCTTTCTAATTCTACTATTGCAAAAAAGACTATTACGCAGTATTTTAATTCCGATAAAAAACTACAACAACTCCACGATGAATTTATAGAAAACACGATTTCTAATTATTACTTACCACTTGGTATTGCGCCTAATTTTTTAATAAACGGTTCTGTTTATGCTATTCCTATGGCTATAGAAGAAAGCTCTGTTGTTGCAGCTGCTAGTAAATCGGCTAAATTTTGGATGGATCGTGGTGGCTTTAAAACGACAGTAATTTCTACCACTAAAATTGGTCAAGTGCATTTTATGTATCCTGGAGAATTAGCAGATTTACAAGTTTTTTTTAACACTATAAAATCCAAACTCATTGAAACGGCGAAGCCCATAACACAGAATATGGACAAACGTGGTGGCGGTATTTTAGATATAGAATTACGTGACAAAACTGAAGCCATAGAAGGGTACTATCAATTGCATGCGACTTTTGAAACTCTAGATGCAATGGGAGCTAATTTTATAAACTCTTGTTTAGAACAATTTTCTAAAACTTTTAAATCTGAAGCAAAAAAAATATTAGATGGTTCTATAGATATCATCATGAGCATTCTTTCTAATTATGTTCCAGATTGCCTTGTTCGCGCAGAAGTTTCGTGTAAAGTTTCGGAATTAACAGAAGGTGATGTAGATCCTAATATTTTTGCTAAAAAATTCGTTCAGGCAGTAAATATCGCTGAAGTAGAACCTCATAGAGCTGTCACGCATAATAAAGGCATTATGAATGGTATTGATGCGGTTGTTTTGGCCACAGGAAATGACTTTAGAGCTATTGAAGCTGGAGTGCATGCCTATGCTGCTAGATATGGGAAATACAGTAGTTTGACACACGCTAAAATTGAAAATGGCATTTTTAGTTTTTGGATGGAAATCCCTTTAGCTTTAGGAACCGTTGGAGGCTTAACAAACTTACACCCACTTGTAAAAATTGCGTTGGATATACTAGGAAACCCTAAGGCTTCAGATTTAATGCAAATAGTCGCTGTAGCAGGCTTAGCACAAAATTTTGCTGCCTTACGCTCTTTAACCACAACAGGAATTCAGGAAGGGCATATGAAAATGCATTTGATGAATATTTTAAATCAATTTGGCGTTACCAACAAAGAAAAAAACACGATAGTAGATCACTTTAAAAACCAACCAGTAACACACAGTGCTGTTGTAAACCTTATAAATGAACTACGCCATGAACAATAATTTTATTTTTAATCATTAATTTTAAACAGTGCATACTTTTTATAGCAACGGAAAATTATTACTTACAGGTGAATATGTTGTCCTTGATGGTGTTAAAGCTTTGGCGCTACCCACCAAATATGGACAATCATTAATAATAAAACCTATTGAAAAACCAATAATTACTTGGAAGAGTTACACTGTTGATGGCTCTATCTGGTTAGAAACGGCTTTTAGCTTTAACGAAATTTCAACAGGTGTTTCCAGTATTGAAAACAAAATCGCTAAGCAATTACTCTTAATATTACACACCGCTAAAACATTCAACCCTAATTTTTTAAACACTAAAAAGGGCCTTGCGGTTAGCACCAAGCTAGATTTCCCTAGGGATTGGGGTCTAGGCTCTTCGTCAACCCTATTGAATAACATTGCACAGTGGGCAAAAATAGATGCTTTTAAACTTTCTAATGCAACTTTTGGAGGTAGTGCTTATGACATTGCTTGCGCGTCCTATAATACGCCTATTTTTTATTTTCTTAAAGACAGCTTTCCTAATATTGAACGCACTGACTTTAACCCTAAGTTTAAAACGCAATTACATTTTGTACACTTAAATGAAAAACGAAATAGTAGAGATGCCATTAAAACATATCAAAGCAATAAAACCCTTGCTCCAGATATATTGCTAAAAATAGAGCATATTACCAAGCAAATAAATAAGGCTAACACTCTTACTGCGTTTGAAGAATTAATCGCTAATCATGAAGTTTTAATTAGTAAAATCACCAATCAAACCCCCATACAAAAACGCCTTTTTAAGGATTATAACAATACCATAAAAAGCCTAGGTGCTTGGGGTGGCGATTTTATCTTAGCCACTGGTGAACGCGATTATGTCATGCAGTATTTTAACGCTAAGGGTTATAACACGATTATCCCTTTTAAGGATATGGTATTATAATAATTCCCTCAACAAAACATGCCTTGCCCATTTTTTTAGTTTTAATACAGTTTTGAGTATTTCACTACTTTTAGACAAAAATATAAGCATAAAAAAAGAGTTCGTAAATTACGAACTCTTTTTTTATGCTTATTTTTTTAATTATTGAACTGTTTTAGCCCTATTATCTTCTATTTCAGCAGCATCTTTTAATGCTTGTAATAATCTTGAATTAACAGCATTCTCTTTCTGAATTCTAAGTCTATTTGCATACGATTGATAGTTATCTAATGCTACAGCTGGTGTCTTTTTTATCACTTCTATCATATAAACACCATTTGTTCCTGTAACCATTTTTGAAGTAGCACCTTCAGCTAAACCAAAAGCTGTTCCAACAACAAGAGGTTCTCTTCCTGCTCCAGCTATAGTAGGGTTTTTCATATTAATTGCAGATGCAGATTTAATGGTTTGATTTTCTTCAGATGCTAACGCGTCTAAAGTCGTTGCTTCAATTCTATCTTTAATTAATTTTGCTTTCTTCTCTTTTCTTATTTCTGGTAAAGCTGTAACAGAAGCGTCTGTTACATTCATTAAACCAGCTTCATTTTGGGCTGTAATTTGAGCAACCACATAACCGCCTCCACTAATTGAAAAGCGCTTTACATCTCCAACTTTAGCATCTTCTTCAAAAGCCCATCGTACTATTGGTCTTTGATTACCTACACCAGGTATATTTTCATCTAAAGCTTTAATTGTATTTACTGGGTTAACCGTAACATTCATTTCTTTAGCAGCTTCTTGAAATGTTTTTTTGCTTGTTGCCACTTCAAAGTTAGAGGCTTCTCTAAATATTTTATCCTCTGTATCTAAAGAGGCTTCTATTTTTCTTTCAACAGTCGCTAATTTATAAGCCGTTTCTTTTTCTCCTTGATCTAATATTTCAATAATATGGTATCCAAATGCCGTTTTAACAGATGCTATATCTCCTTTTTTATTTTCGAAAGAGAAGGTTTTAAACTCCTGAGCAAAAGGAGAAGCATAAGCCATTTCAATTTCACCATTCTTTTCATTACTAACTTTATCTGAAGACAATTCTAATAAATCTGTGAATTTAGCGCTTCGCGATGTCAACAACCCAACAATACTATCAGCCGTAGCTTTAGCTTGTCCCTCTGTTTTTACAACATCTGCTCCCGCTCTTTGCGCTCCTACAAAAGGGATTAAAATATGTCTTACTTTTGAAGAATCTGGCAATTGCGCTGTCGCTACTAATTTTGTTAATTTAAAATTACCCGCATCTTTATATGGTCCATAAACACTCCCAACATTTAATTTTGTAATGGTATCTTTTATTGCTGCAGGTAAAGCATTTGCAAATTCAAAATTATCAGCATATCGTAAATCGGAATCGGAATATTCACTTACAAACCCAGCAACTTTATCATTAGTTATTCTAGCAAATCCAACGATAGTATCGGTTTTACCGTTTTCGTAAACAGGTGTATCGTTAATAATTTTTGCTAAATCTGCTTTTATTGTATTTTCATCTTCTATTGAAGCAACTTCATCGAACTTAACATACTGGATATTTCGTGAATCTTCTACTTCGTATTTCTTTTTGTTTTTGTTTATGTATGCTGTTATTTCAGATGTAGAAACCGTTATTGTACTATCGGCAATTGAAGAAAAAGGAATTTGAACAAATTTAATATCTACTTTATCGCCTTCTAATTTATGCTCCAACTCACCTTCTGTTAATGTTGCCGTAGTTCCAGCCTTAACTAAGTTCATGTACGTTTCTTGCAATCCTCTTGCAGAAACAGACACTTCATAATTAATCCATTGTTGGTAGGCTTGCTTATTTGGAGAATCTTTTAAATTAGCGATATAAGTATTTAATTTCGCTTTATCAAATAAGCCTGCTTCGTTTTGAAATTCTGGGCTATTCTGTAGGTTAGGCATTAATAAGTCTATCATTTGCTCTCTTCCTACGCTTAAGCCTAAAGCTTCAAATTCGCTTTCCATAACCATTCTATTCACCTCAGCACTAAATACTTGATTCATTATTTGTGTTGCTGTTGCATTTGGGTTTTTTCTAGCCTCTACTTGCGCCATAAATGCCTCTCTAGAAATATCCTTTCCATTTACTGTTGCCACCACATTAGGCGACTTACCACCAAAACTTACATTAGAATCAAAAAGTCCTGATAATATAAAAGCAAATAATGCTAATGCTATTACGAGTATCAGTACGAACGTTTTCTGTCTTATCTTATTTAAAATTGCCATCTGTTGAAATAGATTTTATGAAATATAGTGGGCGAAAATACCATTTTCTATTTAATAATAAAAGGAGAATTTATCATTAATTCCAATATTTAAAAAATGTGTATTACTTTTCTTTAATTAAAGCTTAAAAATTTAATTATAATAGCTTAGTCTTCTACTATTATTTCAAGATTTACTAGGTCGATTTTAGTATCGGAAACCTCGAGGATTTGAAATTTAAATTTATCGATGTTAACGACATCGTTCTGCTGTGGTATTTCTTCAGTATGATCAACAATAAGCCCGCCTAAGGTTTCGTAGTTTTCTCCTTCTGGCAAATTAAGCTTATAGGTTTCATTTAAATAATCGACTTCCAAGCGGGCAGAAAACACATAATGAAGGGCATCCTTTTTTTCTTCAGTTAAGACGACCGTATCATGCTCGTCTTCAATCTCTCCAAACAACTCTTCGACAATATCCTCTACAGTCATCATTCCCGATGTACCTCCGTATTCATCTAAAACTACCGCTATACTTTTACGTTTTTTTATAAGCACATTAAGTATTTCATTTATCTGCATAGTTTCTGGGACATACTCTACAGCGAGCATCATTGCTTTTATACTTTTAGGCTTTTTAAAAAGCTCAAAAGCATGAGCATAACCTAAAATGTCGTCAATGGTATTTTTGTAAATTAAAATCTTAGAATACCCCGTTTCTGTAAATAAGAGGTTTAAATTTTCTATAGAATCATTAAGCTCCATTGCTACAATTTCTGTTCGTGGCACCATAACCTCACGAGCTTTAACCTCTGCGAATTCTAATGCATTCTGAAAGATTTGAATTTCACTATCAACATCTGCATGTACATCGATAGCCTCCATTTGCTCACTAATATAATTCCCTAATTCGACCTTACTAAAAGCCAACTGTACTTGATCGCCATCTGTTTTAAAAAATCGCTTTAACAGCTCATCTGAAATCCAAATAACAAAACTTGATACCCATGAGAACAAGACATAGAAAATATAGGCTGGGAACGCCAAGGCTTTTATTAAAGAATTGGAATAGATTTGAAAAAACACCTTAGGCAAAAACTCTGCTGTAAACAAGATTAGCAATGTTGAAATTATGGTTTGACTTAATAGGCTAAAATCGTTAAGCAACACAATGAGGATACCCGACTCTGTTGTTTGTAGTAATTCTTTAAACCAAAGCATTAACAAATCGCCCATAAAAAAACCATAAACCACCAACGCTATATTGTTACCAATTAGCATTGTAGCAATAAACTTTGAAGGTTTAACTGTAATTTTAGATAGTATATTGGCTAAAAAACCGGCTTGTTTTTTTTCGATTTCGATATGAATCTTATTCGAAGAAACATAAGCGATTTCCATTCCTGAAAAAAAAGCAGAAAGCAATAACGACACTATAATTATGATTATTATATGTGTTGTTATCATTTAATTAAGATTGTTCTTTGTCTTTAAATTTTTTATTGAATTTCCTTCTAAAGAAAAACATAAATATAGCCAAAGCGAATAAAAACAAGGAAAGATATGCGTGCCCTCTATCTGAACTCCAACTTGTAGCGGCTTCGTACAGAAAGTAAACGCCAGCTATTAAATATATATATTGTGTTATTTTTAAGTATTTCACTATTCTGTGTATTTTAATACAGTAAAGATATGTAAAAAATCAACACTTTACGACTGTGTAGTGCTTTATTAGCTATTCAGACACTAGAAATTGGCCACTAATTCCTAATACTTCTGTGCTGGTAAAGTCCTTATCTGAGTCAAAACCTGCTCCATGTGTAATATAATCATCAGACTTGTATGTTACTGGTAAATTAGTAAACATCCATTTCTTTTTTTGATCGAAGTATAGCTGCTCGGCATAGAGTGTGTCTTTTGTTGGTGTCGCCACAATAACATTGCCTTGTAGGTCTATTAAATCGGTTACTTTATAAAGAATTGCATAATCTGAAATAACAGTACTCTTTTGATTTTTATCGTCATAAATATAGAGCGTAATTCCTTGTGGAAACTCAGAATAACCAAAGTCTCTATTTCCAAAATCCAGCATTTTGGGGCTTAAAAGATTTGCAGAAACCCGACCTGAATCTGTACGTTTTGAATCAATATCCTCTGCTTCAGCAATAGGTTTATTAGCTGGCACACCAATTCTTTGTACTTCTTTTAAGTTGTTCTTACATGAAAACAACAAAGTCATAGCTAATGCCATGACTCCGTTACTTATGATATGTTTTGTTCTATTTCGCATTAAACTTTTGGTACAGTTACACTTCTTCCTATCCAACATCCTATTTTAATAGTTGCGCCCGCATTTCCTTTAGTGAAAATATCTGATTTAGTAGGCGCTAATGCTTTATATCGTTTAACAGCTGCACTGTTTTTTGCTTTGGCAGCTTCTTTAGCTGCTAGCCAATATACTGCTCTTTGGTCAAAACTATCTTTTCCGCAGTTTTTTGCACTTGCTGCATACATTGCAGCAATATAGGTGTGCGGACTTTTATCGGCAGGATTATATTGCAATGCTTTTTGAAAATATGCTCTAGATTTACTTAAGCTCCCTTTCTTTTTAAGCTTGTTTGCTATTTTCTTATATAGCTTCGCTTTTTTAATATTATCATCTTGTAATGCTAGAGATTGCTCATAATATTTTAAAGCTTCACTAGACTGTCCTTTTTTATCTTTTAAAATCCCTAAATAATATGCAGAACTTGCTGATGGACTTAAATTATGATAAGCATTTACCAACTTAAAGAATAAGGCATCTCCAGTACAATCTTTTTCAGCCATTTTCCCTGCTGCTCTTTGTAACCAAACTGCATTTCCTTTGTTTTGTTCAAAATCTTTTTCATATAAAGGAATCAAGTTTGTACAATTTGCTCTATCACCTAACGCTCTATCTACACTCCCTGATATCTTATCAAAAGCAGCTAATGTTTTAGTATAAAACACTTTATACTTCCCTTCTTTTTTAGACAAAGCTGTCCCTGATTCTTCTTTAGCAAGAAGCGTATTCAGTTTCGTAGAGTTATCGGCAACTTCCACTTCTATTTTCTCAACAACATCATCATATTTATCAAATAATTGTTGATCTGTTTTTTTACCAGCATCGTATAGTTTAACCATTAACTTAAAGTATATGTATAAGCTTTTTTGGTTTTTAAATGTTTTTCTATCGCCATTAAAAGCAGCATCAAAACAGTCATATAACTGTGTGTCGTTTAACCCTAAAACTACTTTATTATCGTATTTTAACTGGCATATTTTAGCATCATACTCGCCTTTAGGTGTTTTACTAGCAAAGTTAACAGCTCTTTGCTCCCACATTTTTATAAGGTCATTTACAAAAGCAACTTTTTCCTCTCCTTTTGAATTCTTAATCTTATATTTTAATATTTTCTCACCATAGGTATAAATTGCCTTATTGTATTTAGGACACGTTTCTCTTAACTCCATAAATGGCTTATATGCCGCTTCATAATCTTTCGCTTTAGCATACTCGGACATTATAGACAATTGGGTTAAGCAAGCTTCCTGTTCTTGTCCAAAACTTAGGTTGAGACCTAAAAATAATAATGTAAATAGTAATGTGATATTAGTCTTCATAATCTTAATTTTAATGCTGTTAATCATATTTCCTTTTTCTAAACCATCTATCGTTTAACGATAAACTCACCTGAAAATTCACGAAATTTCCTTGGATAAGGTTTTCATTTGTAGTTCCTCTTCTTCCCATTTCCACCCCGATGTTTGCATTAGAGAACGCGGTACCTACTGGTAACCCTACCCCAAAAGATATGCCAAACTCTTTAATAGATTCATTATTTACGTTTAAACCCGTTTTTTCAAAGCGAAAACCACCTCTATAAACCACGCGATCCCAGTAACTTGAAAAAGAATTATATTTTGGAATGTAAAATCCTCCTAATGCTAAAGCTGTTGCATTTTCATAAGTCGTTCCTTCACTGTCATTCAATCGGTTTGAAAAATCACTATTTTTTTGAAACGAATATTCAATTCCTGCAAACCATTTTCTTGGCGTTCCAATTCCTGTCCCAAAGGAATATTTAGCAGGCAATGTTATACTGGTTTCATCTAAACCAAGTGCTGCTAAATCTACATCAATTGTATTTATTATAAATTCTGAACCTGTATTAGAATTAACAGTTAAACTTGAAAATGACCGCTCATTAATCGATGTTAAATCACTTTTTGGAGAATATGTAAATCCAGTTTGCAATTCTAATTTATCAGTTACCATAGTTTGATAGTGCAATCCGAAGTTTAAATTTAAACCGCTTAAATCTGATCTATTAAACTCTTTAGATTGTGCTTGCAACAGTTCCCCTTCACTATTATATACATATTCTAAAGTACTATTCTCGATATTACCAAAATTGTAATTTGCATCGACTCCAAAACTAAGCCCTTTTGTTATTTGGTAACCTAAAGAAAAGTAAGCTTTATTCACGCCGCCTTGGCCATCATACTTAGTATCCAAATCTCCATTTTCTTTCGCTGTTTCTAACTTATAGCCTACAGAAGTATATGGCAATAAACCAAAGCCAAAACCGAGTTTACCAATAGGTATTGAAAGCGCTAAATAATCGAACGTAGAAGATTGTACACGATCACTACCACCGCTACTTTCTAACTTAATTCTAGAATGCCCACCGCCAACAGAAAATTTAACCGGACGGGTTTCATTATTATATGCGGCTAAATTATCACCACCATAAGTAGCAGGGTTCCTTAAGTTAATATGTATACTATCCTTATAGATACTTAATCCAGCCATACTTCTATTTTCTGCAGTGCCTTTAAATTTCAAGCTTCCTATTCCAAAAAAAGAATATGGAGATGCTGTGCCTTGCTGGGCATAACTTTGAATTGCAAAAAATGCAATAAAAACTAATACAAGTTTTTTTATCATTAGTCTGTGTTAAATTGTAAAATAAAATTTAGTCCTTCTAAAAGGAAATTTGAGTTCGCAAATATGCTACTTTTTAATTGTTTAGACAACATTTTAGCATCTCCTCCTGTTAAAATAACTGTTAAATCTCGATATTTCTTTTCATAAGTATTAATATTTCCATCTATTTCACTTAATACCCCGTTAATTACACCTGAATGAATTGAAGTAGCTGTGGACGTTCCAATAATGTAATTAGGACATTCCATTTCTAATAACGGCAAATTAGCTGTTTGTTCATGTAATGCCTTATAACGCATTTGTATTCCTGGTGAAATTGCCCCTCCTAAATATTCATTTTCTGCATTTATAAAATCGAAAGTGATACAAGTTCCTGCATCTATAACTAAAACGTTTTTATTTGGAAAGCCCCCTATTGAAGCACAAACTAAAGCGACACGATCCATACCTAATGTTTTTGGAGTAGTGTACAAATTTTTAAAAGGGACTGCCGTTTTGGGATTTAAAACCTGAAGCGCAACACTACTTTTAAGGTAATCTAATGCACTTTGATTGATTTTTCCTACAGAAGAAATGATTGATTTATCTATGGCCTCATATTTTTTTAAAGTTTTTTTAATTTTTTTTAAAAAATTATTTATTTCTACAGTTTCTTTTGACACTAATCTATCACACTCAAAAACAGCAAGTTTGACATTAGTATTCCCTACATCGATGATTAAATTCATAGTTAAATTTGAAAAACGTAAAATTACAAAACGATTTTTTATAAAATTTGTTTTGCAGAAACTAAAATAGGTTATATATTTGCAACCGCAATTAGCACTGGTGCCTTAGCTCAGTTGGTAGAGCAAAGGACTGAAAATCCTTGTGTCCCTGGTTCGATTCCTGGAGGCACCACCATAAAACCCTTGAAACATTCGTTTTGAGGGTTTTTTAATTTTATATATTAATACAGCTTCAAGATTAATTGGGATCAATCCTTATTGTTGTGTTTAAGCAAAAATTCAGGTTAATCTAAAGCGGAAGAATTCTACATTTTTCACACCTCTAACAAGGCGCTAAACACTTTAATTTGAGCATTAAAAGATTCTACTGAAGCTATTGGCGCTTCAATTGATAAGACAGCTCAGTATTGCGCTATAATTTACGGTTATTGTGCTGGCAAATTGTATTAAAAGCTTTAAATCCTGTTTCTTCTACATCTTTATACCAATGTGCTAATTTAGTGCAGGCTCTTTTAATGGAGATGGTAGTATTGAATATGTTGCTTAATCCTTGTGGACTTACTATATTGGACTGGACATTATGTTGCGAGATCCAGAGTTGCTTAATATAACTTTGAACCATGAAAAAAAGTACAGAAGCTACAGTTCGTCCTTTAAGAAAAAGGCTGTAGAATTATGTTATTCCCTAGGAAACACAAAACAGGTATGTAAAGAAATAGACATTCCATATTCAGTATTACATCATTAGCAAAAAGAATCACAAGACTATGGAAAGAACAGTTGTTTTCAGAGTCCTAAAATCGTTAAAAGTGAAGATAATTACCGCATTTTTAATCAAGATAAAATCAAAAATATTTTAACAAAAAGAATAACTAGCGTGAATGATTTTATTTTAAATCAAAATACCTATATTGAAAGTCTTCATCACAATCTATTTTTAACAGAAAAGTTTATATAGATAATGAAGGTAACATAAAAAACTATTTTAATACTGAAGAAATTTTTCGATAGATAATATCATTTCGATAATTGAAACAAAATCTTTTCAACGTTTATGGAATATTACTAAAGACCAAATAGAAACTTGCAATTCTTGCGAATTTAGATACCTATGCTCAGACAACAGAATACCTGTTTCTAAAAATAATAGTAAAAACTTATATACTCATAATACAAGATGCAATTATGACTCTAAAACAACTAATTGGAATTAATAAGATTTCTTTAATAAAATCATTGCTTTTCCTAAGTCTACTATCATGCAGTTCTACTAAAAACAATAGAAAACATAATTATTTTAATGGGAGTGAATTTTATAATGAGCCCTTAAAAATTAGTGCTAAATTCTTTGGTGATATAACATATTCTTTGCCTAATAAAAATAATTTTAAAGACATAATTCAAAAGAGCAAAATTTTCAAATACAGAGATTTATTATTAAAAGGTAAAGCTTATTCCTCACCAAAATATGATATACTATTCTTTTATAAAAAACATATAAACACTAAGACTACTTCAAAGATTGATTTAGTTGAACAAATAGTAAACGATACCATTAATGGTGTTGTAGCATTTAAAAAGAGTAACAAAAAAAAGACTGCATATATTTATATAAAAGCAATAGGTAAGCATAGGTCAAATTTATCAATAATAGAAGATGCTAAATCAATAATTAATTCCATTAGATTCGATAATTCGTTAAAGAACGAATTATCATATATGAAAATATTTAATAATCTTAAAGAAGAAGATAATTTTTTATTTGTGAAAAGTAAATTAAATAATGCTCCAATAAAAAAGAATAAGAAAAATGATTGGATTAAGTTCCAATTACTAACAACTATCCTGTCAAATGATCCTACTTATAAAGAATATGATAGCCTAATAACTAAATTTGAGAGGAAAAGAAAAGAATTCATAAAAGAGAAAACGGATTCAATATTTCAAATACATGCTGAAGAAATATTTGAAAACGAAAACGTATTTAAGAAAATAAGCCAAATTTCAAAGGATGAAAAGGTTATCATGCTTAATGAAATGCATTGGCACCCTAAACATAGGATAGCAGCTTTAAAATTATTACCAATCTTAAAAGAGAATGGGTTTAAATACTTGGCATTAGAGGCTTTAAATAAAGAATACGATAGCATATTAAATTATAGAAAGTACCCAACTAAGACAAATGGTTATTACGCAAGAGAGGCTTATTTTGGTCACTTTATTAGAGAGGCTTTAAGGCTAAATTATCATATTGTTGGATATGATGATTTTAATTCTGATAATAGAGAAAAGACACAAGCTATTAATCTGAAAAAAATTCTTGATAAAGACCCTAATGCCAAGATATTTGTATATGCTGGAATTGACCATATTTTAGAAAAGAATACTAACACTAAAAGAATGGCAGAATATTTTAATGAATTAACCAATATAAATCCATTGACAATTGACCAAGTTGAAATTGTAAATGACACATTAAATAATCTTACTTTTTTTAAATCAACATTATTAGAAAGCGTAAAAAAAATTAATACTAATGTAGATTATTTTTTAGTAAATAACTTAGAGTGTAGTTTAGAGAATTTATATGGTAAAGAAAATATTAAAGATTTTATCTTGATTGATGAAACCTTAAAGAAATATAATGAACAAGAATTATTAGTTTCATTTTATTTAAATAAAGAATATTCAAAATATAAATTAAATAGTATTCCTATTTTGAATAAAATAATTAAGGCAAATGAAGATAATACATTTAAATTGCCCCTAGGTGAATATCAGTTGATTTTAAAGGATGCCGAAAACAACTTAATCATTTCTAGAAATCTAAAAATAGAATGATTATTTTTTTCCACATTATAACAAAGAGATCACAAAGACTACGGTCTAACCTGTTTAAAAATTATTGACAAGTACTTAAAAAAACAATTTCTATACAAAAACTTCGAGCAATCAGCGAAACCACAAGATCAGAAGGCAACCTATTAGTTTTAAGTGAAGCTTCAGAGAAATTAAGATTTAGAAGTTTCGATATTAAAGTTGATTTACAAAAACGATATGAAGCACCTTTACCTTGCATATTACATTCGAATAAAAGTGGATCAATACCAATTGTTATGTTTATTCAAAAATCGTACTGCATTTAAAGCTGAATAACACATATATTTTACGTTTCTACTTATAACTTGGAACACTATACTACTGCCGCTAATCAAGCACTTACCCCCAATCCAAATACCTAACAAAATCAACTCGACTTTCTTAACACAATTAATTAAACACGACAAAACAACTCATAAACCATTAATTATCAATTATTAAATAAGATTTTATTATCTTAGAGTTCACCATTTTTAATGAAGATGTTCTTATTTTCTTTACAATCAAATTCGCTAAACAAATAAACAGAATCAAAATGAAAAAAATCACTTATTTAATCCTTCTCTTTAGTTCCTGTATAATCGCTCAAAATTTACCAAAGCTTTACAATGAGGTAAGTAGCTCTGTCGTTTACATAGATATTGTTAGCTATGATTACGCTAAAGCTGATTCTAATAAAATGATAAATACCGAAGAAGCCTCTTTAGGTTCTGGTGTCTTAATTTCTGATGACGGACTAATCTGGACAGCATCCCATGTAATACAAACGGCTGAAAATATAACAGTAGAGTTTATCGATGGTGAAATCTATGACGCCGAAGTCCTTATCTCGGACACCAATGCAGATGTCGCTTTAATTAAAATTATTGGCGTTTTTAATAATAAAGGAAAAAAACCAGCCAAAATAGGAAACTCTGATGCCACCGCCATTGGTGATGATATTTTTATTATCGGCGCGCCTCATGGCTTTAAACAATCCCTCTCAAAAGGGATTATTAGCGGGCGATTCTCCCCTGATAATCTTAGTAATAATTTTGAAAAAGTAGAATTCCTACAAACAGATGCAGCCATAAACCCAGGAAACTCGGGTGGCCCCATGTTTAACATGAAGGGAGAGGTTATAGGCATAGCCAGTAGAATATATTCAGTTTCTGGAGGTTTTGACGGGATTGGCTTTGCAATTTCATCAAACATAGCGAAAAAAATATTATCAAATCAAAAAGGCGCTTGGACAGGAATGGAGTCCCTTCTTTTACCAGTAGAAATCGCACAATTACTTAATGTACCCCAAAGATCTGGCTTACTTATCACACACGTTTCAACCAAAGGTATTGCTGCTAAAATAGGTTTAACGGGAGGTTATATTCCTTCAGAAATAGGAGGAAGAAACATACTACTAGGCGGTGATATTATTTTAGAAATAGCTGGAATAAAATTCATTGATGAAAATTCTAGACATGAAATTAAACAAAAGCTAGAATCCTTGAAAAAAGGCGAAAAAGTAGCCATTACAATTCTTAGGGAAGGCAATGTAAAATCAGCTGAATTCTACAAACAATAGATCTCTAAAAAACCTTTAGCCCCCATTAATCAAAACATATTAAACTCACTTTAAAAACAAAATACTTCAGCTCTTAATTTAGACACTTCACTTACAATTCTTTTTACCCACTATAGTTCTGTTATAATTTTACAATAAGATTAAATAAATATTACTATGGAGAGTAAACGTATAAAACTTAATCATAAGCTTCCTGCAACCGTAAAAAAAAGCAAATCAATTGAGTTATTTTTTTTTAATGCAAGGCTTAAAGCAAACAAATACTTTAGTGTCTTTAACAAAAAACTTGAAATACTAGCTGCAGAAGCAGGGTACGCATTGCGACATTAAGCCCTATACAATCATTTATAAAACTATTTGTTTTAGTCGACTTTTATAACATGTAAATTTGTTTTATAGTTTTTATAAATAAAATAAAAAAAGACTGCCGCATCTGGCAGTCTTTTTCGGTATTATAGCAACAGAATCTCCCCATTAAAACATAAGATAAGTCATTTATTTTTTTATTTTTTCAAGACTAAACAAAGTCGTCTTTTCTGTTTTTCCCTTAAGAACTATTTCTTCTAACTTTTCTATTTTAAATAGGCTTCTATTTTTAATATAACGAAGCACCTCATCTGATATTAAAAAGCTTTTGCCATAAATATTACATTGTTCTTGAATTCTAGAAGCGGTATTTATAGCATCGCCATGATACGCAATCTCCCGCTTTAAACTCCCCACTTCAGCTACTGTAACTATCCCAAGATGCATTCCTGCCTTAAAAACAGGCAGCACTCCGTATGCCGACAAATAGTAGCGTTCTCTAAACGCCAGTCTACTCTTAAATAAAAAGAAAGCTTTTAAGCAATCATCAACAACATCCCCTTTTCCTAATTTAACTGTAAGCACAACCTCATCACCAACATATTGATAAATTTCAACATTCGTTTTTCCAATAACCGATAAATCATAAAAACAATCTTGTATCAGTCTACTATATTTTATGTGCCCCAAACTCTCTGCTAATGCGGTAGAGGATTTTAAATCCAAAAAAAGAAAAACTCTAAACTCTTCAGCTGGCTTATAAAATTTACCTGTAATAAATTTAATTAAGTTTCCTTTTCCTAATAACTTATTTATATGAATAAAGAATATTATTAATCCATTAGTAAGCATAGAATACAATAAGTTAATCATTGTTAATGGGTTTTTTAAAAAATCCCTAAACAAAACCTCTGCACTTTCCTCTTCAGAAAGGGTTGTTATATAAACCAAAAAATAAAGAAAGACCATAATAACAATATGTGTTATCAATGCCTTAAAAAGCAACATTTTAAACGATGATTTCTGACTCAAATACCGCTCATTATAATTTTGTAAACTCCCAAAAATAATTCCTGATATTAAAGAAAAACAAAGCAAAAAAACAACCCCATTAAGCGCAGGAAATTCCTGACTTAATCCAGCCACATATACATCTACATCTGTTTGACGTATCCCTCTCCACACAAAAGAAGAAATTAACCAACCGACTGTAAATGTTAAAATATTTTTATACCAATTCCGATTAAACATAATCATAAGCATTTAACTTTATACATACTTCTCTTACAGCAAGATATAACATTATCTTTTGTTTTTTAACAATTACAAACAACTTTTTTCAATGAATTATCTAAAAATTCATAACCCAAAAACACTATTTAACCATTAATTTTAGGCGCTTCACTTAAATATTAAACACCTATAATAGCGCAACAAACTACATTTGCACAAAACGTATAATTAACTATACAACAACTTAATAACTAGATTTTTTTGCTTAAATTTAACAAATACAAACCAACCCTTTTTTTCTCAACAGGAATGTTTAAAAGCGTAAGTCAATCTGTTATCCTCGGTATTGCGACTTTAGTCTCTTGCTTAATTAATTTACCTAGAGTACTACAGTTATTCAATATCGTTAATGCCTTAGCCGAGCCTTTTGCTACCGCCTCTATAAAAGACGTGATCGTCCGGATATTGTTTATGTTTTTATTCTCATGGGTTATTCTTGAGTTTAATACCAATTGGAAACTTTTCTATAAAAAAAGCAATCCTTATTTAAGACTCTCTATTACTGTACTTATAAATGCATTCTTATTGCTTTCTGCCATATTGCTATTTATTTTTATTCATCAAACCGCTACTGGTGCAGTTATGAATAACGCAGATAAAAGTTTGACTTATTTTATTTATTTTATCATATTTCTTATACTCCTTTTTACTTCTAGAATATTACGATTTCAAAAAATACATCAAGAAGATATCGCAGAAAAAGAATTATTAAAACAACAAAATCTTCAAAGTGAATTGTCTGCTTTAAAAAATCAAATAAACCCACACTTTCTATTTAATTCGCTTAATTCATTAAACTCATTGATAAGGGGAAATAAGGAAGCAACTACTTTTGTAAATAAACTCTCCTTTATGTACCGCTACATCTTACAAAGCAATCAGCAAGATTTAATTCCTTTAAAAAAAGAGCTTAGATTTCTGGAAAGTTATATTTATTTAATCAAAACAAGGTATCGTGATAGAGTTCATATTACTATAGACATTGATGACGAACATCTAACTAAAGAAATCCCTGTATTATCATTACAGCTACTTGTTGAAAACGCTGTTAAACACAACGAAATATCTCAAGACAATCCTCTACTAATAAAATTATACATAGAAAATCATTTTTTAATTGTAGAAAACAAAATACAACCCCGAACAAGTTTTATTGATAGCACTGGTCATGGTCTTGAAAACATTAATCAGCGTTACTTTTTATTAAAAGCAAAACATATTATCATAAAAAAAACAAACCTCATTTTTAAAGTACAACTCCCTTTAAATTAAATATTATGAAAGTTGTTATAGTCGAAGACGAAATTGCCGCTAGTGAAAACCTAGCATACCTTTTAAATTCTATTGATCCAAACATAGAAATATTAAAAACATTAGACTCTGTAAAATCTACAATAGATTATTTTTCAAAATCTCCAATAGTAAACTTAGTATTTATGGACATACATTTGGCAGACGGCATTTCATTTGAAATTTTTGAAAACACGACTATTAACACCCCTGTAATTTTCACCACAGCATACGATCAATACGCCATTCAAGCATTTAAAGTAAATAGTATCGATTACTTATTAAAACCCATAGACGAAGACGACCTTATTAGAGCTATTGAAAAATTTAAGAAAAACTCAAATACAACATCCCAAAACAACCAATTAGAAAATATGTTGTCCTTTATACAAAATAGCAATAAACCTTATAAATCGAGCTATTTGGTTCAAAAAAGGGACGAACTAATTCCTATAAAGACTAAAAACATCGCCTATTTTTATATTGATACAGGCGTAGTAAGAGCGATAACATTTTCAAATGAATCCTATATTATAAATAAAAAACTAGAAGATATTGAAAACAAATTAAACCCTACGGATTTTCATCGGGTTAATCGACAATTTATTATTAATAAAAATGCCATTACTTCTATTAATTTTTATTTTAATAGCAAGCTTATTATTAACGTAAATCCACCGTTTAACGAACGTATTATAGCTAGTAAAGCAAAAGCCAACGACGTTAAAAATTGGTTAAACGAGTAATAACACTATTCAATATCTATAAAAACAATTCTCACTAGTAAAGAACGAATCAGGTTACAACCTCTAAATCGACAGATTCACAACTACAAAAAAACAAACCTACACAACAGGTTTTCAACACATTAAATACAATGTTTTTAACTCAAACCGTATTAAATGTTGAAAATTCATCGTATATTAACATAACTATCGTACAAATCAATAAACAACCAACATTAAACTTTTTTCAATATGACTAAAATTTCAATGATAGCATTTTTGTTAGTTTTTTTCATTGCAACAACAACAAATGCTCAAGAAGACACTCAAGAAGCGCCTCAAGAAGAAGTCCAAGACAAGGCTCCTGAAGCTCAAAATGAAACTCCTGAAGACACTTTAGATGAGCACACAGAAAAAACACAGGATAAAAGCCCTGAAAATCAAGACACATCTGCTGAAGAGTTCCCTGAAGGAGACACAGAAGAAGCTCTAGATGAAAACCCTGAAGACACTCTTAAAGAGGAAACAGAAGCAGTACAAGATAGTACACAACAAAAAAAAAGAAGACGTGACGAATTCACTATAGCGAATGTAAGTTATACAAATTATGCCGAATCCAATATTGATGAAGACAATGAAGATGCAAAAGTTTCTTTTACTGAAATTAGAGCCTCATTATCACTCCCTAAACTTCTTAAAAACAAAAAAACTTTCCTACTTCACATACTAGAATTCAACACATTAAAACCAACGTTCTCTAACGATTTCAGTTCCGAATCTGTAAGCAGAAGCTTTTATTCTATTGCCTACAATTTAACAATCACCAACCCCTTAGGTACAAAAGGCTGGAAATACACTGTATCGGCAAAACCAACGTTAGCTTCCGACTTTGAAGAAGATGTTTCCTCAGAAGATTTTGTTTTCCAAGCTTCAACTATGTTTTCCAAAAGAGTTAACGAAACCACAGGATATGGCTTTGGAATTTCATACAATACTCGGTTTGGAAAAAGACAAGTATTACCTCTTTTTCAATATAATCGCAGAAAAGGCAAATGGGAAACGGTTGCTGTTTTACCCGCTTATTTAAGTCAGTTTTATCATTTTAAAACTAGCAAGCTAGGATTAACGATTAGCGCGAATGGTAACAACTACAATTTCTACAACAACATAAGCCCTGCATTAGACTTAGACAAACTAATGTACACCCGTGTCAATATTGGACCAGAATATGAAATGAAAATAATGAAAAAAGTAAAATTAAATTTAGCAGCTGGAGTTACTGTTGGAAATAAATTAGATTGGCTAGATGGTGATGGAGACAGTGTTTTAGATTTATCTCCTGAGAACAGCGCTTTCTTTAAAGTAGGTCTTAAATTATTAAAATAATCAAGATTAGAATAAACAACTTCTTAATTTAAAATACACAACATACTTTTATGCATTTTAAATTAAGAAGTTACTTATTAGAGCTATTTCCGCGTTACGCTCTTAACAAGCTTACCAACCGTTAGCCCCTGTACGACTATAGAGAACACTACCACAACATAAGTGATTACCAAAAACAAATCGCGCTCCATATGCTCCGTTAAACCCAAAGCCAAAGCAATAGAAATACCACCTCGCAATCCTCCCCAAGTCATAATTAAGTTCGTTTTAGGTACAAAATCTAAGCGTTTCTTAAATAAGTTTATAGGCAACATTAACGACAAGTAACGGCAAATCAAAATAACCGGAATACTAATTAATGCTGCAAAAAAATATTCAGTTTTAAAAGTAAGCACCACAATCTCCATTCCTATAAGCACAAACAAAATAGTATTTAACAAAACGTCTATTAATTCCCAAAATTTGTCTACATAGCGTTCCGTTATTTTGCTCATAGCAGATTCTCTAACCGTATCATTCCCTACAACCAATCCCGCTGTAACCATTGCCAAAGGAGCAGACAAATGTAGCTTATGCGCTATAATAGTTCCACCCATAACGACTGCCAAAGTTATAATAATTTCAATATCGTAATCATCAATCGACTTCATTAACCTATAGGTAACCCATCCTAAAACACCTCCCAGAAAAACACCTCCAAAAACTTCTTGTCCGAATAATTTAAAAATGTGAGAAACTTCTACTTTTTCAGCTCCTAAAAGTGCGACTTGAAAAACAGTCAAAAATACCACAACTCCAACACCATCATTGAACAATGATTCTCCCACAATTTTAGCTTCTAATTTTTTAGGAACTCCAGCTTTTTTTAAAATTCCTAAAACAGCAATAGGATCTGTAGGAGAAATCAAAGCTCCAAACACTAAACAATGTATAAAAAGAACATCCAAACCAATCCATTTTAATACCATAAAAACAGCACTACCAACTAAAAAAGTTGAAGCCAAAACCCCAAAAGTAGAAAAAACTAAAATAGGCCAGCGTTGCACTTTTAATTGCTGAAAATTAGTATGTAATGCCCCTGCGAATAGCAAAAAGCTTAGCATTACATCTAATAACACAGTCTTAAAATCGATTTGCCCAATGATGTAGCGTTCTGCATCCAACAAAGTGGTATCAAAATAGCTTAATCCCAAAACTCCCAAAGTAAAAAGGATAGAAATCAACATTAAGCCTATAGTGTTAGGTAGTTTAAAAAAACGAACATTGACATACCCAAAAAGAGCGGAAAGAACAATTAACACGGTAATAACAGAAAAATACTCATTCATATTGATACGGTTTAATACTAAAGATAAAGCTTATTAAGTAATTTTTAAAAATTCATGTTAAGTAATGAGAATGTTTACGACTTAAGTACTTAGATTTATATCTTAGTCCAAAATTTTAAATAGCATGCAAAAAACATATTATGACCCATCGGATTTAAAAAAATTCGGAAAAATAAGCGATTGGAATCAAGAATTAGGAGATAAATTTTTTGAGTATTACGGAAAAGTATTTGAAGAGGGCGCCCTTTCTGCAAGAGAAAAATCGCTTATAGCTTTAGCTGTAGCACATACAGAACAATGTCCTTATTGTATTGACGCATACACAAAAGACGGCTTGCAACGCGGTATTACAAAAGAAGAAATGATGGAAGCGTTACATGTGGGAGCTGCTATAAAAAGTGGCGCCACTTTAGTTCATGGTGTACAAATGATGAACAAGGTAAATAAATTAGAAATGTAACAAACTAGCGTTTGTGATAAAACTCTAACACGCTTTTCACAAACAAAACACAAAGTACAATCTCTTAATTTAGTTTTTATATAACCTATACAAGAACTATAGTAAATAACAAGATGGCGAAAGTAAAAACACAGTCACTTCAAAAACGTGACAGCGATTTAGCAAATAGCAACAAGCAACTAAGTATTTTATCCAATGGTATTTTCGCCAATGGAGCCTTACCTCCTTTTAAAGATAAAATAGCAGAAACAAATCAGTTCCCACTAGTACCCAACAAATTAGAGATCCTTCAAATAAACCTCGGGTATATGTGCAATCAAGTCTGCGAACATTGCCATGTAGACGCTGGACCAGATCGCAAAGAGATCATGACACGAGAAACAATGTTGCAATGCTTAGACGTTATTAAAAAAACAGGAGCACACACATTAGACTTAACGGGAGGCGCTCCAGAAATGAACCCAGAATTCCGTTGGTTTGTAGAAGAAGCATCTAAGGCAGGGATAAAAGATTTTATAGTACGCTCTAACTTAACCATTATTAGAGCCAATAAAAAATATTACGACCTTCCAGATTTTTTTAAAAAACACAATGTACATGTCGTTTCTTCTATGCCGCATTGGACACGCGGAAAAACAGACAAACAACGTGGTGATGGCGTTTTCGATAAGTCTATAAAAGCATTACAAGAACTTAACGAAAGAGGCTACGGTATGCCTGACAGCGCGTTACGCTTAGATCTAGTTTACAATCCTTCTGGAGCTTTTTTACCTGGTGATCAAATGGCTATGGAAAAAGATTTTAAAAAAGCTTTAAAAGAAGATTTCAATATTCAATTTCACAACTTATTTGCCATTACCAATTTGCCAATAGCGCGTTTTTTAGATTATTTGATTGCTTCCGAAAATTATGAAGACTATATGTATGCGCTAGTTGAAGCTTACAACCCTAATGCTGTTAAAAATGTAATGTGTACCAATACTATTTCTATTAGTTGGGATGGCTGGCTATACGATTGTGATTTTAACCAAATGCTTAACTTAAAAGTAGATAGTAAAGTAAAACACATTAGTGAATATAATGAAGAATTATTACAAGACAGAAAAATAATTATCTCTCAGCACTGTTATGGCTGTACCGCAGGAGCAGGAAGTAGTTGCCAAGGTGTTGTTGCATAAATTGTTAACTAAATATGAAAAAATTTGTACGCTATTTACTCCTTTTAATTTCAATATCCTGTTATCCACAAGAAACCTTATCTCAATTATTAAAACAACATAATACCAATAGCATTCCATATATTAGTGCCGAAGTATTGGCCATGCCCAAAACAAAAGCCATTATTTTTGACTCCAGAGAACCTAAAGAATTCGAAGTTAGTCATTTAAAAAATGCTATTTGTGTTGGTTACGATAATTTTGATCTTAATGCTATAAAAAGAACATACCCCAATAAAACCGATATGATTGTGGTATACTGTTCCTTAGGCATTCGCTCTGAAACTATTGGGGAAAAACTGAAAAAAGCGGGATATACTAATGTATACAATTTGTATGGCGGAATTTTTGAATGGAAAAACAAAGACTTTATCGTCGTAGATTCAACAAATAATATTACCGATAAAATACACCCCTTCAATAAAGATTGGAGTCAATGGCTTAAAAAAGGAGAGAAAGTATATAACTCCCCTCAAGCTCCTAAAAAAAGCACAAATGAATAATCATCCCATAATCTAAAACCAACCTGTAATTTTATTACATTGTTTGCACACTAAAACGCTATACAAAACAACATCACATTGAATTCAAAAACACTTATTATAACTTTTACTAGAAACCCAGAATTAGGCAAAGTAAAATCGCGACTAGCAAAAGGCATAGGAACTGTTGGCGCCTTAGAGGTTTATATAAAATTACTAGAACACACAGAAAGCGTTCTTAAACAAATAAATGCTGACAAAGCCGTTTACTACTCTGTTAAAATTAGAGAAAATGACATCTGGGATACAACTCTTTTTCAAAAACATCAACAATTTGGGACCGACCTTGGTAAGCGTATGCTAAATGCGTTTCAAAAAGGTTTTGATGAACACTACGAAAAAATAATTATTGTAGGTAGCGATTTATATGACTTACAGCCTAAACATATTAACCAAGCTATAGAAGCACTAGAAAAAAACGATGTCGTTATTGGTCCTGCGGAAGATGGGGGCTATTATCTTTTAGGAATGAAAACGCTATACACTTCCGTTTTTGAAAACAAAAATTGGGGTACAGAAACAGTTTATAAAGAAACGATCAACAATTTATCTGGAAAAAAAATTTCCGTTTTAGAAACACTTAATGACATAGATCATGTCGAAGATTTAGAACCGTATTCCATTTTTAAACAATACCTAAAAAACAAATAAAATAACAACTAAACTCTGGTGTTTTATACCCGAATTTATATTCAAAATACAGAAATAAAATCCCCTTAAAAAAAGAAATATTTTCTTTATTTAAATTTAATTTCTGATGTATATTTAATCGAAATTAAACGCAACCATCCAAGCGTAGCAAAAAACAATTATAAAGACAAATAATCCGAATCCATATGTTAAAAAATATAACTGAATCTGCCCATTTTTTAAAGACTAAAGGCTTTGAAAGTCCTGAAATTGGAATTATTTTAGGAACAGGTTTAGGGCAACTAACCAATGAAGTAGAAATTATAACAGAAGTTAGTTATAATGACATTCCTCACTTTCCTACCGCAACTGTAGAGTTTCATAAAGGGCGTTTAATTTATGGTGTTCTTGCAGGTAAAAAAGTAATTGTAATGCAAGGACGCTTTCATATGTATGAAGGCTATTCTCTACAAGAAGTAACCTACCCTGTTAGAGTTATGGAAAAGTTAGGCATTAACACTTTACTTGTCTCCAATGCCGCGGGAGCTATAAATCTTAACTTTAAAAAAGGTGAATTAATGCTTATTGAAGACCATATAAATCTTCAAGGAAGCTCTCCTTTAGCTTTTAAAGGTGTTGAAGCTTTAGGTGAACGCTTTATAGACATGAGTGCACCTTATGATCTAGAAATTAATTCTAAATTCGAAAACATTGCTAAAGCAAAGCATATTAAATTACACAAAGGAGTATATGCCAGTGTAGTTGGCCCTCAGTTAGAAACTAGAGCAGAATATAGAATGCTTAAAATAATGGGAGCAGATGCTGTAGGAATGAGTACCGTTCCAGAAATAATTGTTGCCAAACATTTAAATTTAAAAGCTAGTGCCGTATCTGTTTTAACCGATGAGTGTGATCCTGATCATTTAAAACCAGTAGATATCGACGAAATTATAGCAATGGCCTCAAAAGCAGAACCCAATATGATTGCTCTATTTAAGGAATTAATAACACAATTGTAAACTTCTCAAGCACAATATCTTCTAAAAAAACCATTTAACTCGCTATTTTTCAACCAAATAAAACACTGTTGTAAAATAAAATCAAAACAATTGAAAGGTTTTACAACTAAAGAACACTAAGTAAAATGAAATTCCTTTGCAACAAGATACCGTAAAGGGAAAATGATAAAATTTAAATTATGAGTTATCTAGACGCCACACACGACGTATATAAAGAAGCAGCTTTAACACCAGATGTAGGCTTATGCTGCACAACAAATCCTATATGGGAATTACCTGGTTTAAAGATTCCTAGAATCATGCAAGAAATGAATTATGGCTGCGGAAGTACTGTACATGCTCGCGATTTAACCAACAACCCAAAAATGCTTTATGTAGGCGTTGGTGGCGGTATGGAATTATTACAATTCTCGTATTTTAATCGTGTAAAAAATGGCGTTGTAGGGATAGATGTTGTCGATGAAATGTTAGAAGCTTCTCGTAAAAACTTTATTGAAGCAGAAGCATTAAACCCTTGGTTTAAAAGTGAATTTGTAGACTTAAAAAAAGGAGATGCTATGAATCTCCCTGTTGAAGATAATAGTATTGATGTTGCAGCGCAAAACTGTTTATTTAATATTTTTAAAGCTGAAGATTTAAAGAAAGCTATCGCAGAAATGTATCGTGTTTTAAAACCACATGGACGCTTAGTAATGAGTGACCCAACTTGTGAGCAGCCTTTAAATGACGACTTAAGAAACGACGATAGATTAAGGGCATTATGTTTAAGTGGAAGTTTACCAATCGCCGAATACGTAAAAGCATTAACAGATGCTGGCTTTGGAACTATTGAGATTAGAGCTCGTAAACCTTATCGTATTTTAGATCCTAAAAACTATCCTACCGATGAGCTAATTTATATAGAATCTATTGAAGTAGCCGCAATTAAAGATCCTATGCCTGAAGATGGCCCCTGTATTTTCACAGGAAAAGCAGCTATTTATTATGGTGATGAAGATTATTTTGATGATAAGAAAGGACATGTTCTACTTAAAAATCAACCCCTTGCCATTTGCGATAAAACAGCAAAAGATTTAGCCGATCTAAGTAGAGATGATATTTACTTTTCAGAATCTACATACCATTATGATGGTGGTGGTTGTTGCTAATTCAAAGACATTATAAACACACAAAATAGAGCCTAAAAAAGCTCTATTTTGTGTTATACCTATATTTTTTTCAAGAAAACAATGAGAAATTTCATTTTTTTAAGCCTTCTTATAAGCCTTTATAGTTGCTCTAAACCAAAGGATTCAACTATTAACATTTCAGGTTCTACGACTGTTTTACCAATTATATCAACAGCATCTGAAATATACAAACAACAACATCCAACAGCTAAAATAATTGTTAATGCTGGTGGATCTGGTGTTGGAGTGAATCAAGTAGGAAGTAAAAGAATAGAAATCGGAATGATTTCCAGAGCTATAACTCCTAAAGAAATAGAACTATATCCAAATACTACATTTAAAACACATGCCATTGGAAAAGACGCTGTTGTTCCTGTAGTTTCATCTGAAATATACGATGCAGGAATCACTTCACTTACTTTAGAACAAATTGCAAAAATTTACAAAGGAGACATTAAAAACTGGAAAGATTTAAACGGTCCTGATATAGATATTCTTGTTATTGACAAGGAAAAATCTAGAGGAACACGTCATATTTTTATGGCCGTTGTAATGGGAAATAAAGAAAGTGATGCCCCAGGAGCAGATCTCGTTTTAGGATCCAATAATGAAGAACAAACAGCCTTAGCACAAAGTAATGCTGCTATTGGGATGTTATCTAACGCATGGCTAAATGATGACGTTAAAGGCATCTCTATAATTATGCCAAATGGCGCGGTCATTGCACCAACCAATAAAAACATTATTAATGGTAGTTTTCCTATAACACGTGATTTGTTATTAGTAACCAGCGGGGAACCTAAAGGAGAAGTAAAACAATTTATGGATTTTATACTTTCGAAAGAAGGACAAGAAATCGTGATTAAAAATGGCTATGTCAGCATTTTACAATAACATAGGGAAAGGGTATGTTTTTTTTAGCACGTATGTAAGTATTAGCATTACGTTTCTTATTTTTATTGTATTATTTTTAAGTAGTTATGACGCTTTTAACCAAATAGGTTGGCATTTATTTTCACTCCAATGGAATCCATCAAATAACGAGTTTGGAATTCTCTCTATGCTATATGGAACAGCAATTGTTACTCTAATAGCCTTAACTATTGCAATTCCTACTGGTGTTTTAACAGCCATTTTCACATCAGAAATACTATCTTCTACACAGCGCGTTTATGTAAAATCAGCAATAGAACTATTGGCTGGAATCCCGTCTATAATCTACGGCCTTATAGGCGTTGCTTTTTTTAGCACATGGGTTGCATCTGTTTTCAATATTTCATCGGGAAGAACGCTTTTAACTGCTGGTATTCTTTTATCTATAATGATATTACCCACGATAATAACCTTAAGTGATGATGCCATTAATAACGTACCAAATAAGTATAGAGAAGCTTCTAAAGGTTTAGGGTTTTATTCTTACGAAATTATCCTAAAAACCATTTTACCCATTGCTAAAAAAGATATTATTGGAGCAATACTCCTAGCCCTAGGTAGAGCGCTAGGAGAAACAATGGCAGTAATGTTACTTATAGGTAGCATAGATAGAATACCTACTCCTTTTCATAATGTTTTATCTCCTGGTCAAACCATTACCTCAAAGCTAGGCAGAGAAATTGGAGAGAGTGCCTTTGGCTCTCTTCATTTTAGCGCTCTAAATGCCTTAGGTTTCACCTTATTACTCGTTGTTATTAGCATAACAGTTATTACACAAATCTATTTTAAAAGGGATACTACATAAAATGAATAGAGCACTAAAAAATAACCTTTTTAAAATTTTAATATGGTTTGCTAGTATCCTGAGTATTGGTACACTGCTATTTTTAATTAGTGTGCTTGTATGGAAAGGAATTTCGGCCCTAAGTATTGATTTTTTTACAACTCCTTCTCAAAATTTTGGTGCTTCTGGCGGTATACTTTATCAAATTACAGGAAGCATTTTATTAATTGTGTCCACCGCAATTATTAGTGTTCCTTTAGCTTTAGGTACTGCTATTTATAAAAGTGAATACATTAAAAGTAAATGGTTTCAAAGCACAACTGAAACTATTATTTTTAGCTTAAATGGTATTCCCTCCATTATTTTCGGCATTTTCGGACTCATTTTCTTTGTAAATATTTTAAATTTTGGAGTATCATGGTTTGTTGGTAGTATTATCCTTTCTATAATGATTTTACCAACTATTATCATTGCTACCTACCAATCTATTAGAAGCATTCCATTTTCTTTTAGAGAAAATGCATTAGCGCTAGGTCTAACAAAGTGGCAAGTAATTATTTCTGTTATTTTACCAAGAGCCATAAACGGTGCTTTTACAGGTTTATTAATTGGATTAGCTAGAGCTATAGGAGAAACAGCTCCTATTATGTTTATTGCTACTGCTTTTTCGGGAGTTACATTTCCTTCAAGTTTTTTCGAACCCGTTAGTAGTTTACCAACCCATATTTTAGCATTAGCGCAACAAGCCACAAATCCAGTGGCCTTACAAAATGCTTGGGGAACCAGTTTAGTTTTGTTATTATTGGTTATATTACTGAGCTTTTTTGCTCTAATTAGAAGGATTAAATCTCATAAAGTCATCTATTAATGAAAACACAAGAGCTAACAAATACGATCGCTAAAGCAGAGTATGAACAAGAAAAGGTGTTAACTATTTCTAATTTTAATGTCTCTTTTCATAAATATGAAGTATTAAAAAATATCTCTGTTGATTTTTTAAAAAATAAGATTAACTGTATCATTGGGCCTTCTGGCAGTGGGAAATCGACCCTTTTAAGAAGTATAAATAGAATAAATAAAGACACCAAGTCTATGTCTGTTTCTGGGGATATTATTTTTGAAGCAGAAAGCATTTTTCATAAGCAAAAAAACCTTACATTATTGCGAAAAGATATTGGTATGGTTTTTCAAAGCCCTTGCGTATTTCCTAAATCTATATTAGAAAACGTCGTTTTTGGTATTCAACAACATGAAAAACTTTCAAAAAATGAAAAACTAAAAATTGCAGAAACTCATTTAAAGGCTGTTTCCTTATGGGATGAAGTGGCTTCTCGGTTAAATGATTCTGCAAAGGCATTATCTATTGGACAACAACAACGTCTTTGTATTGCTAGAACTTTAGCAGTAGAGCCAAAGGTCATTTTATTAGATGAACCGACATCGTCTTTAGACCCTATATCTTCAAGAGCCATAGAAAAACTAATGATAGAACTAAAAAAGCAATATTCTATTATTTTAGTAACACATAACATAGCACAAGCACAACGTATTTCTGACCAATTAATATTTATGTGTGATGGCCAACTTATTGAAGCTGGTTCTAAAACACAACTCTTTTGCAGCCCTAAAAAAAACCAGACGAAAACCTATTTACAAGATGAGTATTGCGAGTGTTAATTAACGACAAATAACAGATGGAAAAATACATAAACACAATACAAAACGCGTACGTAGGCTATTGGAATTACCTTAAAAATCAGATTATAGAGGTTAACCACTGGGATAATTATTTCTATGGTTTGATTTTAATATCTTTATTGGTATGGTGTCTAGAGATTCTATTCCCGTGGCGAAAAGAACAATCTATCTTTAGAAAAGACTTTTGGTTAGATGCTTTTTATATGTTTTTCAATTTTTTTATTCTAAATTTAATTGTACTCATTGCGCTCTCTGAAACCACAGCTTCTGCGTTAAACGACCTCTTAAAGGCTCTAGGTTTATCCATTTCCAGTTTTCAATTATTCGACATAGGTAATCTCCCAATAGGTTTAGGCTTATTAATCTTTTTTTTAGTTAGTGATTTTATACAATGGAATACACATCGATTACTCCATCGCTTTCCCTTTTTATGGAACTTTCACAAAGTACATCATAGTGTAAAAGAAATGGGCTTTGCTGCGCATTTACGCTACCACTGGATGGAGCCTATAGTTTATAAAACGTTACTTTACATTCCCATAGCAATTATTGGAGGGTTCGATGCAGAACAAGTCGCTATTGTTCATTTTTTAAGTATTACTATAGGACACTTAAACCATGCTAACTTAGGATGGAATTATGGGCTATTAAAATACATTCTTAACAATCCCAAAATGCACATCTGGCACCATGCGAAAGAATTGCCTAAACACACAAAATATGGTGTAAATTTCGGGATTACGCTTAGCCTTTGGGATTACCTTTTTAAAACCAATTACATTCCGCATAATGGAAGAGATATAGCACTTGGTTTTGAAGGAGATGAAACATTTCCTAAACACTTTTTAACACAAGAATTATACCCTTTAAAAAAATAAACCATGAGACCTTTTTCATTTATAATATGGATCCCCTTACTATTTGCTACTGGTAGAGCTATGGCTGTTAGCCCAACAACATCCCAAACACCACAAAACACTATTAATAAAACTATCAAGCTTGCGTCATCAAAAAAACAAAAAACTGCAAATGTTATAGTTAAAGACGCTAAACACGCGCACTCTAAACCAACTATTGTAGCTCTGGTTGAAAAATTTGATCATAAGCTATGGAATGATTTATTAAAAAAATATGTTTCTAATCAAGGAAATGTAAACTACACCGGTTTTAAAAACGACAGAAGAATACTTACAAAATATATCACTGCATTAGGAAAAAATATGCCTAACGACACTTGGTTAAAAACCGATAAAATCGCCTATTGGATAAACGCCTATAATGCAATGACTGTAGATCTTATATTAAGAAATTATCCTTTAAAAAGCATTAAAGATATTAATAAACCTTGGGAACAACGTCTTTGGAAATTAGGTAACAAATGGTATAATCTAGATGAAATAGAACATCATATTTTACGTAAAATGGGAGAGCCTAGAATTCATTTTGGTATTGTTTGCGCATCATACTCTTGCCCTAAATTACTTAATAAGGCCTTTACTGCAAACAACTTAAACACATTACTCTTAAACGCGACAAAAGACTTTATAAACGACCCAGAACGAAATACCATTTCTTCAGAAAACATAAAGCTATCTAAAATATTTAAATGGTTTGCTAAAGACTTTAAAACAAAGGGGACTCTCATTGATTTTCTAAACAAATATTCAGATATTAAAATCTCTAAAAAAGCAAAAAAAAGCTTTAAAGATTATAATTGGAATTTAAATGACTAAAAAAGTAATGTTCTTCTTAAAAATCAGGTATTATTAATTAATGAAAACAAAGATATCTATTATAATTCCTGTTTTAAACGAAGCAGAACAGATCGAAACTTTAATCAACCATTTAATTGATAATGCATCATTACAAACCCTTTCTGAAATTATTGTCGTAGATGGTGGTAGTACAGATGGCACCATCGGTATTGTAAAAAAACTAGGGTTAAATATTACTGTACTTAAAACTAAAAAGGGGCGTGCGAAGCAAATGAATGCAGGCGCAAAAATTGCAAAAGGGGATATTCTCTATTTTTTACATGCCGATTCGTTTCCCCCAAACCGTTATGATAAATCTATTCTAAATGAAATACAAAAAGGTAATCTTGCAGGGTGTTTTAGATTACAGTTTGATAATTCTCATTGGTGGTTACGTTTAGCCAGTTGGCTTACTCAATTTTCTTGGAGGGCTTGTCGTGGCGGAGACCAAAGCCAGTTTATTACTAAAACGTTATTTAATGATATTGGCGGCTTTGATGAGTCTTATACCATTTACGAAGACAACATCTTAATAAATGAACTCTATAAGCGTAAAGCATTTGTTGTGATTAATAAAAAAATTAAAACGTCCGCACGCTTATATGAAAAACATGGTATTTGGAAACTTCAATACCATTTTTGGGCCATTTATATAAAAAAATGGTTTGGTGCATCTGCCGAAGATTTATACAACTACTATCTGAAACATATAGCTTAATACAATAAAGGAACGGTCACTTGAATTATTTTTAATACTTTTTTAGCATTAAAAGGACATCTCAATTGACCGTCTCCTAATTTAACTTAGAGTAAAATTATTGCCTTATTCGTTTTCTAATAGTCTCTAAAGACCAATCTTTTAGTAATTCTCCATTTTTATAGACTAGTTTTAATTCTCCCAGTGCTTCTTCTTCCCAAGATACTTGATCTATTAATTTATAAGTCTTATTTTCTTTTACAATTTTAATTAAGCCTTTAGCAGATTTCTTAGTACCATCATCTGTAATTGGATCTTTATATATTTCTCTCCCTTCGCTTCTAACCTCCCCATAAGTTGCTTTCATAGCAAAACCAAACGTATCTCTAGTATTATATTGGTAAGTAAATGAGCCTATTCCTAAAACAATATTAGTAGAAGCAAACCCATTTTGTTTTAAGCGTTCACATATTTGTGTAGCACGTTCAAGCGTTATACTGTCTCCATAAATGGCGCCTATATGCGCATCTAATTCTTTATATCCTTTGGTATTTGTTGTCCCTCCAAAAGTTTCCCATAATAACTGGATAACGCCTTTTTGTTCTGCTTCGGTTTTCCCCATAAGGTTTCCGCAGATAATATCTACGGGATCACCACTATCTGGCCTAATAACTACTTTTCCATCTCTTGCCAACACTTCGCTTTTAAGGTTTGGCAGATACTCTGTAAGTACTTTCCATAAATCCCAAGTATCGGAAACTATAGATACTATTCCATTAGGATAGACTTCAGTTATTAAGCGCTTAAAAGTGTCTTGTTCTCCTATATTGGTACCCATACACATTACAGAATGTTCTGTTGCAGCAACAGAGCCTCCTACCAATTCAGTGTCGGAATTTGCATTATAATAGTGTTCTAAAAAATCTATAGAAGGTATGGTATCAGTTCCTGTAAAACTTAACAGGTGTCCTGCAGCAGATAATATTGCCGATTCTAATCCACCCATACCACGCATTGAGAAATCATGTCCTTGCCAATCTACAAATTCTGGAATAGACGAAGTTTCTGCCGCATATAAGTCTAGTATCCCTCTGTATTGTTTTGCTATGGTAGCCGAATTACAAGGTAACCATAATGTGGTTGATAATATCGTTTCGAAATAATTAGTTAACCAAAAGAAATCGGCTTTAGTATTATACATAGTTAACATAGGTACACGAATGGGAACAGCCACACCTTCTGGCAAGGCTTTTATTACCATTGGTAAATAACCTAAATCGTGCAAATCCTCTATATACTTGATTCCAACCTGATTAGCTCCTAAATAATTATTAATACGTCTTGAATAGCGTTTACAAACTTCAGCTTTCGGTTTTCCAAAAAAGTTAGTGTTAAAATCCGTTATAATATACTTTTTTATAAAATATTGTAACCCAAAAAACACAACTTCATTTACACCTGCTATTCTACTTTTTCTTGGTGTCCAATTAGAATACACTAAAGTGGTTTGGTCTGGGTATTGTCTTCTGTGGTCTACTTTGTAGCCGTCTGTAAATAATAATGGGTTCATATATGTAGGGTATTAATTTTTATTGTGTATTTCATTTATTGATATTTAAATTCCTTCGCTTAAATATTTAGCAAGACTAACTACTACATTCTATTTTAATAATATCCTTTTTATAATTTCAATATTACTCATTTCAGAAAATACTTTTCTCTAAGCCTGCTTTCTATCTATATTAACTCAAGTAATTATCTAATTTATTTTATACATTATATCTGTTCGCAATACATATTTTATACCTTCTAATAATTCTTTACCTTCATGTCTGTGTGGATGATGAAATATTAATGCTGTCCCTTTTTTGGGTTGTACTGTAAATAGTTTTCTAAATTCTGTTTCCCCTCCTTCAAAATCATCATTTAAATAAATAATTAGCGAGAAAAAGCTACAGTCTTTATCATTACGATGGTAGCTTCCATCTCTATGCATTTTAAAACGTTGCCCCTTGGTATAGCGATATATTCTAAACATTTCATTTAGTCCGTATCCTGTAAACAAGCCCATGCCTTCTGGCACATATTGTTGTACGCGTTGCCAAAGATTCTCTGCTAATTCGTTATTAAAAAACAGGATTCTATCGTTATTACGCACACCTTTATTCATTACTTGCTGTCCGCCACTGTTTATTTTAGCTTCTTCAAACTCTTTAGTATCACTAAACGCAATATACTTATCACATTCTTCTTGCGATAAAAAATCTTCTACTAGGAATATGGTTGGGTGTAGTTCTATTCTTTTCATTGAAGGTATTCTTTTCATTTCCATAAAAAAAGGAAATCACTTTAATAAAAAAGCGCTCTTTTTTAACGCAAAACATATTGTGTTTATATTTTTTAAGCTTTAAATTCTATAAATTCTACTGGCACAGTATCTGTTAACCAAACACCATTTTCCGACTGGTAAAACGGATTGCCTTTTTCGTGCATTTCTTTAGCTCTTATGGTTAAAATAATGGCTTGTCCTCTCCGACTCCCCACTTTTATTGCGGTTTCTAATTCGCTAGTTAAGTGCACGTACTGTCTACTCATTTTTTGTAAACCTTCTTTTTTTATGACTGGTATAAACTTACTTACTGTTCCGTGATATAGATATTCTGGTGGTTCTATTGGCACTAATTTTAAATCGATTGTTGTAATTGAGTGTCCTTGGTTTGCTCTTATTTTTGTTTTATCGTTGTTAAATGCATAGCGTTTCTTATCATTGGTTTCTACAATATTTTCTAATGTTTCTATTGAGAACTTCACATTGCGTTTGTTTGCTTTTTCAATTAGTTCTTTGACGTTTGCCCAACCATTATCGTCTAATTTCAACCCTATTTTACCTGGATTATGCCTCAATATTAAACTTAGGAATTTACTTATACGCTTTTTATTTTTATCGTTCATTTTAATTTATAGGTTTTCCATTTAGTATATCGTTCTGCATTCTTCCTATTGGCATTCTATATACTGGTATTTTAATATTATAGTGTTTTATCCCTTCTTTTATTTTTGCGTCTATTTCGTTTATATCGTATCTAGATGAAAAGTGCCCTAATATTATTTTTTCTATTGAGATATTTGCAGCCATTTCTAGTACTTCTTCTAAAGAACTATGTTTGTTTTTATTGTTTTTTGTTTGTGCTTCTTCTTTGGTTAAAAATGTAGCTTCATGAACTAAGGTTTTACAGTTATCGTATTTTGAATAATCGAATACTGGTGTATCACCAGAATAGATTAAGATATTTGTTTGTTCTTTTGCTTTTATATAATTACCGCCTTTTTCTTGTTTAAGTTTTATTATTTCTTTTGAACTTAAATTTGAAAATTCTGCTTTTAACTTATGCTTAGTTTCTATAACTTTGTAGGATAAACTTTTTAACTGACCCGACACCGCTATATGGTTATTCTCAAACCCTTGAACAGAGTACCCGTTTTTAATTGTAATCGTTTCTCCATCTTGTAACGGTTTCCAGTTCGCTTTATTTATGTGTGGATCAAATCGCTCTAAAAACGTACTTAAATATCTAAACGAGTTTGCATCTTTTGGATAATGCATATTTAAATTTGGTTTTGAAAACAATTGATTATACTGAAACAATCCAGTTAAGTGATCTCTATCGGCATGCGATATAAATACGTTTCTTATTTTCCCAGCCTTTCCTAAAAGGTTAGATACTAAGCCATCTCCTGCATCAAAGAGAAGTCCTAATTCTTCTATAAAATACCATGTTGCAAATAATGCTGTTGAGTAACCGTGTAATGTTAGTTTCATTTTATTTCTTCGAAAACAAAAGTTTTATTCTGCTCTATTTTTAATGTTGTTATTACTTCTATTTTTTTAGCCTTTACTTTATATGTGATGTTGAAATAGATTCTTTATGACTAATATCTATTTTACTTCTCTACAACTGTCATTTAAAATATTCTTATAATAGTTAAAATTGTCATCATCAAAACATACAAATACAACTCTTGTAATACTTTTACTTTTGTATTGCATAACGGTATTTATTGCTATTTCTGCGGCTAATGTTTTTGGAAAACGGTAAACACCTGTACTTATATTAGGGAATGCTATTGAGCTTAAATTATTCATTTCTAATAATTTTAAACTATTTATATAACAGTTAGCAAGTAATTCTTTTTTTCTTTCAAGCCTGCTTCCTTTATTATAAACTGGTCCTACCGTATGGATTACTTTTTTTGCTGGCAATTCCCCTGCAGTTGTTATTACTGCTTCTCCTGTTTTACACTTGCCTTGCTTATTTCTAATAACTTTACAAGCTTCTAAAATGTCTTTTCCGCCTGCGCGATGTATAGCGCCATCGACACCGCCACCTCCTAATAGCGAAGAGTTAGCAGCATTTACGATAGCGTCTACTTCTAGTTTTGTTATATCTACTTTTATTAGTTCTATTTTCATAATTTTAACGTGCTTGAGAGCTTTTTACTTAAATTAAGAATGTCTTCTTTTTTTACTAATGACTCTATCCAATCGTTTGGGATATTAGCCTTGCCGTAGTATAATCCTGCTAATGCCCCAGCCACGCATGCTGTTGTATCTGTATCTCCCCCTAGATTTACTGCTTTTAAAACAATTTCTTTGTAGTTATCATTATTTAAAAAACACCACAAACTAGCTTCTAAAGTATTTAATACATAACCTGAGCTACTAATTTGATTTTCCTTTAGAGAATGTACTGGTTCTGTCGCAGAATCATTTATAGGGTTTTCTAAAATGCGACAAAACTTATTCATCTCATTTTGAGAACATATTGAATTAGTGTTTAGAAAATGATTTACTCGTTTTTGCATGTTATGATAAGCATCTAACTTGTCTTTGCTTTCTATCAATTCTAACAGATACTCAACATATATAAAACAACTTATTATAGATCGTATATGACCATGCGTTATTGAGGATACAGCTTTAATAATATCATAGCGTTTTTCTATTGGCATATCTTTTACATAAAACGCTATTGGACTGATACGCATAAGTGAACCATTACCATTATCGAACTCTCCTGTTCCTCCAGACATAGTCGCTGGGCGACCTTCTAAAAAGCAATTAATGGCTTGATTAGTTGCTATACCAATATCGAACACTTTACCATGAGGCGTCCAAAGCTCCTCTTTATACCATTTGGCGAATTTTACTGCAATATCATTTAAATTATAACTTTTACATAAACTCTCTGCTAAACAAAAGGTTAAAGAACTATCATCACTCCAAGTTCCTTTGGGCTGATGATGTGTTCCATATTCCATCATACCTGATACAGGAAATTGTTTTAAATAGGCTCTGCTTTTAAACTCTACTGGCACACCTAAAGCATCTCCAACTGCCAATCCTAAAAATGTTGCTTCTATTATATTTGTTTTCATTTTAACCGTAATCGTTTATTCACCTCATCATTATTGCTAAAAAAAGGTTTCTCTTCTGGCACCACCAACTTGTCTAATTCATTATTTAAAACGTGTTGATGTTGTGTTCTTACAAACTCGGAGATATCTTCTATTTTTATAATATCTTCTGTTGCATATTTTATTATCTCCTCATCTCTAACCCCTATTTGAATAGCTCTTCGTTCTAATTTTACACCATAAGGATCATGATCTGGATCCCATTGTAATCGAACAGACGAGTTTTTCACTTCGGCTTTCCATTCGGCTACATTAGTATATATATCTTCTTGAAAATTAGAGTAGACCGCTTTGCTTAAATAACGCTCAAAAGCGTCTCGTTTTAAATGTACTGCTAATATCACTTCTTGACCTTCTTTTGTTCCCCAACCATTTCTGTACATCATCCAAAGGAAATTAGGTTTAATCCATGTCATTCTACTATACCTAAAATCACCTCCAAAATATTGATTTTGTACTGCAAAACGCCCTATTGAAGGTCTATATGACTGATATACTATAATTTCGTCATCATTGTATTGTGCCATGATATGATGGTTTTTCTCTGGCCACTTTTTTAATTGCTCTTTATATAATTTTATATTTAGTTTCATATTATGCTAAATAAAATTTCATTCTATTATTTATTTGTTCCGTTTATCAATTTCTAACTGTACTAATGGATGGGACACTTTTTTAAATTGACTTCCAATACACACCTTAACAATTTTAATATCTCCAACAATACCATTATTAAAGCCTTCTAACTCTTCTACTGGCCTCCATAATTCATTATGAATTTTACCTCCTACATTTTCAACCTTATATTTTAAATATTCTTCTTCTGTTATTTTAAACTCTGTAACAAACCCTAAATAATTACCAAAAGCATCTTTTGTATTCCATTGTGACGCTATTTCTGTTGCATATTCTTCATTTAAAACAGGATAAAATATGGGTTACTGTTTTAATCTTGGAGGAAAATATTTAAAACCACTTTCAGCTATTAAAATCAGTTCTTTTTCTCCAATCGGCCTATATAATCTTACTGTTTTCATATTTACTCTCCGTTAAAACGACTCTATTTATTTAATACATCTCTTACTTCCATTAAAGCGAATCCTAAAAGATTTTCACCTCGCCATAATAATGGGTTCTCTGCTTTCTCATTAGAAGCCCCTAATCCAATTCCCCATATCCGATCCCTGGGACTTGCTTCTACTAACACTCTATTTTTTGTATTTACTAAAAATGTTTTTAATTCTGGGTGTTGTGAAAATTTATGTTTATTGCCTTCTACCACTATTCTGTATTTATGCTTATCCCATTCTTCAGAAATAAAATCCATCACTTTTCGCCCCCATTGTTTTGCTTCAGCAGGAGTATTAGCATTAATAATTTGCTCTAAACAATTAGCATCTTTAAATAGCCTTGCTTTTTCTGCCATCATCCAATGTTCAGCTGTTTTATATACCATATTATTCACACTAAATGGTACTTGCCACCATTGACTAAAACAACTTTTATCAATACTTCCGTATTTATTAGGCGTATGCCCCCAAAAGAAAAGATATTTAACTCGCTTCTTTTTTTGAAATTCTGAGATTAACTTTTCTCTATTGTATTTCATTATTCTTTAATTCTTGTAATTTAATTTGCTCAACTTGATTTGTATCAACCGTTTTAAAACTATCTGTTGTAAATACCCTGTTAAATTTTTCATTTAAAGCTTCTAATCCTTTATTAAAAATTCCATGACTTACAGCTAGATATAAATCGCCAGCATTCTTTTCTTTTAATGTTTCTGCTAACCCTAAAAAGGTACCACCGCCATCGCAAATATCATCGACTATTAAACATGTTTTTCCTTTTAAATCGTCTTCGTATACTTTAAACCCTTCTAGTTTTCCATTCTTCACATTTCTTTTTTTAGAGCATTCTATTACAGGCACTCCTCCTAGATATTCTGAGACTTTATAAATTTTCTTTAACGCCCCTCCGTCTGGAGAAATCAATACAACTTCTTCATTAATACTATCGACTACGTGTTTTATAAAACTATGATTAGTTATTACTTCACAATTGTTTAATACTGCAGAAGTAACTTCGGAATGCGTATCGAAAACAGTTACTTTGCTTAAGTTTAGATTATTTAAAAGAGTTGCATAAACTTTTAAAGACAATGGCTCTCCCACAACCATAACACGATCTTGTCTTGCTGCTGGGAAATAAGGGATAAAAACGTTTATCTTTTCTAAATAAAAACGCTTTAAAGCATCAATAGTCAATAGCAACAAACCAAAATCGTTAAAAGACCTTACTCGTGTAGTAACCGTTACTTCTTTTATCGCAGATAAATCTTTGTTTATTTTTATATGGGGTTCTCCTCCAGAAAAAGTAAACGATTGAAATGAAATATTATTTTCTAAACCAAAAGGCGTAAACTGAGGATCTAAGTTTAAATACATTTGCGTTGTTTTTACACAAATGTAGATTATAATTATAAAGCGACAAAATATTTTGCGTAAATATTACACAAACTTTATTTCAAAATGAAAGCCTTCTTTTGCTAAAGCATTGTATTTACTAATATTAAAACGGAATAATTTTGCTGGTCGACCACTTAATGCTTGACTCATTTCTCCAGTTTCTTCGATAATCCCAAAGCTCATTAGTTTTTTACGAAAGTTTCTTCGATCGATATCCTTTTCTAAAATAGTAGTATATAGGTGTTCTAAATCTGAAAAAGGGAAGGATTTATTTAATAGATCGAAACCTATAGGTTGATAATGCAGTTTAGATTTTAATCTAGATTTTGCTAAATCTAAAATGACTTGATGATCGAAGGCTAATTCAGGTATGTCATTTACAGGAAACCATTGTGCATCTGCTGCATCTGTAGCCGCTTCTATTTTAAAGTGATTGGGTTTAACTAACCCAAAATAACTTATAGACACCACTCGATTTCTAGGATCTCGTTTGGGATTACCAAAAGAATATAGCTGTTCTAAATAATCAATTTTAACACCGGTTTCTTCTTGTAATTCTCGTTCTACAGCCTCTTCAAGAGATTCATTCTCTAATACTAATCCACCAGGTAAAGCCCACTTGCTTTTAAAGGGAGCTACTCCTCTACGTATTAAGAGTATTGATAGATTTTTTTTAGATTCATAACCAAAAACAACAGCATCTACTGCTACTTTTATATTTTGAAGGACTCCCATTATTTGTGTATTTATAACACAAATTTATAGCTTTATAAATAAAGTAAAAAGTTGTTTTTAAAAATATTGACCGATTCCAAAGACTAAACCATGCGTAGCATCTGGTGTGATTCCAACACCGTAATCTATTCTAAAAATAGCACTAAAAATTTGCTTATGTATAAATCGAAGTCCAACACCTGGATACACACGTACGTTTTGCGATTGGCTAAAATCCCCAAAATCGCCACCAGGATTACGCCATGTTCCAGCATCAATAAAGGCATTGCCTTGTAATGCAAACCAGCCTTTATCATAAAGCGTGTATCTATATTCTGTATTTAATATAATTACTCCTGTACCGCGATCTATAATATTTCCTACCCCTCTAATATTTAGATTATTATCTACTGAAAAAGGAGCAAATGGTGTGTCATCATTTTTAGAGATCCCTAAACGCAATCGATTAGCCCAATTCCCTCTTAATCCGACTCTTGCATAGTAATTTAAATCATTCCAACCAATGGCAAACTCAGGTAAATCTTCACTCGTAGAAGTAACATATTGAAAATTAAAAGTACTCTTAAACCCAGAAACGTATTGATAATCGTAATTTAAGTTATTGTACTCATAAATAAACTTATATAATAATTTTTTCACATCTAAATCTAAAGGGACATCTGCGCTAGTTGCGCCAGACTTATACTCATAAACCTCGGAAAAGGAGTTAATTCCAGCTTCTAATCTATGTTTAAAGTTAATCTCATAGAGTCCTAAAACTTCATATGATTTATTTCGATATTTATAATCGGCAGTAGTATTATTAAAAAAAACAGGTTCTTGAGTCGTTAAGTCTTGAAAAGTCATAGCTAAACCCAATTTCCTAGTAAATAAATAAGGTGCTCTTAAGCTAATTCCATAACTACTATAAATATCATTTTGATAAAAACCACCAAAGCTGATACCTCTCCCCAGTAAGTTAAAATCATAGAGCCCTAATCTATACGCAAACTCATCGTCGTTAGAGGTATAAATGTTTGCAGAAGGAATAATTGTAAAATTCTCTTCAATATTATAAAACACATTATATGCATTATCATGAGAATGAAATACTTGATAATAAGCATGAGCTACCGAAGGCAATCGCTTTAAACGCTTAATATCATTTTCAATAGCCACAGAGTCTAATACATCGTTAGGTTTTATTCTCGCTATTTTCTTTAAGAATGCTGTTTTTATCTTTTTATTCCCTTGAAATTTTAAATCATCGATAACATTATTCTGACTAAAACCAATGAAGGTTAAACTCATGAAAAAAAATGAAAACAAGACTGACTTTATCATTGTGCTATAAACTGTTTTTGAACAACCAAATTAACCCAGTTATCTGCGCTAACGTCCATTAGTGTAAAATTATATGGCAAGTTACTAACCAAATTAGGAGGCGTTCCTTGAGTTATGTTTAATACCACATTTGTTGTATCATAATATTGAAATTTATTTTCATAAGTATAAGTTCCTGAAATCAAGTCGTTTTGTGAATTTGAAATTACCTGAAAATAAATAGCATTGTCTCCAAAAGCATTGGCTTCCCAGCTAAATTCAGGCATTAAAGAAACCGTTTGGTCTATAGCTACCACATCATTCCAAATTGTAGACTTATCATTTTGTTTGGTTCGAATGGGATTAGATATTTTTACCAGCCCATCATGTTCATAAGTAATAATAATCCATTTTTCAATGGATATGTTATTTTTAAAACATCTTAAATAACCATTAAAAAAGGGCGCACTCTTCAAATTAACTGCAGTATAAGCGTTTAAGTTGTCCTTTTCAGTAGTCAGATCCTCTGTTTCAAAATATTGAATATTTGTAGCACCTTCTTCGGGATAGAAAAAAGTTAAAAGCGTTTTTGTATTTTGTTCACTTGCTGCACACGCGATCACAGCCCCAGTTTCTATCGCACGACCACTTACATATTCGCCTAAAGTCAATGAAGTAACGACTGCCTCATCATCACTCGAATTTGAGCATGCTGCTGTAAACAGTAAAAGAATTATAAGCTTTACAGATTTCATTTAATACAATGCATAATGTGCTTTTATTACAGTCTCTACAGGTTTATTCTGCGGTGTAAATCTAGTATTTTCTTTACCTCCAGATTTATTGTGATTATGATACCATTTCCATAAAAATCCACCAGCAAACCAATCCTCTTTCCAAAAAGTATCGAACAAAGCCTTTGTGGTATTGGTTTGTGCTTCCAAGTTTACGTTTGTCATATCTCGGTCTGATTTCCAAGGTTCTTTTCCTGAAAAATCTACGCTTCTATATCCAAACTCTGTAAACAAAACAGGTTTATTATACTGTAATGAGAGCCCTTTTATAACATCCTTGTGCGTTTTCCACCCTATTAAGCATTCTGCAACAGTAGGTGTTTTACTCATACTAACAGGAAAATATGCATCTATACCAATAAAGTCCATACGATTCCAAAATGGAGTACGTTTAAATTCGTCCCAATTGGCAGCATAAGTCAATTTACCTTTATAACGCTTCTTTATTTCAACGATCAATCTCTTCCAATACCCTGGACGATTGGCTATAAATTGTTCTAGTTCTGTACCAATACAAAAAATTTCCGCTTTTATAGCTTCTGCTAAAGTTGCATATTCTAATATAAATTTAGAATACGAGTGTTCTAATGTTTTCCAATCGGCTTCATTTTCCATTTTAATATAACCAGTAAACTCACCTCTCCAAACCCAAATTTGTGGCTTCAGCATTATTTTTATGTCTTTAGCCTTAAGCGCTTCTGCATACTGTTTTACTCCTGCCTTAGTTTCTCCAAACCATTGCCGTTCTGTATTAAAAACAATACTTGGATGTTTTAAATTTTCAATAAAACCAAAAGGCATCACTGCTGCATAATTAGCATTGATTTCAACTACTGGATTAACATGTTCATCATTAACTGGATCCTTTGATGCGACAAAGCTTACTCCATTTATTTTTGGCGCTTGCCCAGTACATGATTGAATCAAAATAAGAAATAATAGGAGTTTAATTTTTTTCATCGTGTTGATTATTTATTAAACTCCTAATTTACTATTTATACTATAATAAAGCTCTTAACCCAATACTAAAAGTACTTCCTAAACCTTGAAAATTGTTTCCTCTTACGATTTTACCATAAGAAGCTTCCAAGTTTAAAGCCTCTGTTAATTGATACTTACCACCAAATCCTAACTGTGTATAATTTTGTTCGAAATTATTTCCTAGATCTATTAAAAAAGCTTGCTGAGCATTAACAAAAATGGTTGATTCAGACGACGGGAAGTAGCTTAAAAAAGCGCTCACAGGCAAAAACAAACTATTGTTTGCAAAACGCTCTCCCACATTAACATTTGTAGGATCGGCATCTTCTCCTTTTTCTCCAAAATTAAAACCTAAATCAGCTTCTGTAAAGATTTGCCAATCGCCACCTCCAAAAGTTTTGTCATAGAAAAATTTAGTTTCCCAAAAAGTACTACGCTTATCTAAATATGCGAAATTGGGCTCATCTTTAAATATTGGAAGATAAATAGAACTCGTAATAGAGAAATTAGCGATACTAGCAAATGGTTGTACTCTAATAGATGGTGCAATAGTCGTTAAACCGCTACGAGAATCTCTCCCATTATTTTCAAAGCTAAAAACACTAAAAGCATCTTGACCGCCATAAGTATTTGATCGAACTTGAAAAACTAAACCAACATTAATTCTCGAATTTTCACTTACACCTGTATAAATTTCTGTAGTATTTGTAAAGAAATTCTCTCTGTCAATGTCAATAGACTTACCTGTACCTTCACCTGTAACTTTCGTTTGTGTATATAAACTATTAAAGAATTTAATATCCCACTGCCCCTTTTTTAATAATTTTGAAGGGGTGTACTCCTGCACGTTACTCTTTGCATCTTCGTCTTGTGAAAACCCCATAAAACCGACAGTCAATGCTATGGCCAATACTGCTACTTTTTTCATAATTGTTAATTTTAGCCTCCTTTTAAAATTATTGGAAACTTCGTTTTGTTTTTGATTTAATTTTTAAAATTGCTTAATACATAAACTCCTTTTACATTCAAAAAGGGTGTTTATTGTTTATTCACATTCCAATTGTAAGCAAAATACCCTAGTTTATATTTTGCAGGAATTTTATTTGTTCTGTATTTATTAATAAATGCGATCTCTGTATGCCCATTCATTGTAAAATCTTTCTTATACCATTCTAAAATTTTAGAACCTAAAACTTTCTTTTTCTTAGCATTTACTTTAATAAAGTAATCGCCATTAAGTGCCAATGAGGTTTGTTTTTCTAGCTGAGCATTTAAAGTATCTGGCATATAAGCGCTATTAATTAAAGGCGGACATCCTATCGCTCCACACACCAATACAAAATGAAAACGAGCATCTTTAAACTGAGCTCTTAATAATTTATGTTCAATATCGTTTAAGGTTATCTTCTTTCCGCCCAAACTATATTTCACCTTATCAAAGAACCCCTTATTATCTAAAGGAGACTTTGTTGGGTAATTATCTACAATCCCTTTTATTACAGACAAATTGTAAGCATTAATCCAAAATGCCTGATATTTTTCTGCTTGATTTTTAGAAACAGAAATGCCTTCCGCAATTTCCAACACCTCTTTTAATGCTCCTTCATTCTTTTTTATAGCAGAATAAGCTACTCTTCCATTAGAAACATTTGCCTTGAAAAACGCATCTGCCTTAGTAAAAAAGGCATTTAAATCTTGTGCGTCTACAGGAATACTCCCTATAAATATTGCTAGTATGATGATTATTTTTTTCATGCTTTTAAATTTTAAATGTACTTCACAAGCATATAAGTCCCTGTTATCCCTTTAAACTTTCAAAAAACTTAAAAAAACTTAATATAGACCTACATATTAGTTAACCCAATTGCTCTTATCCATACGCTATTTATATCTATTCTAAATACGATAACAGATTTAAGTTATTATATTTAATTACGACAAACCGCTACATAACCACGAATATTATGGAACACATTGTTATTATAGGAAATGGAATTTCTGGAGTAACTGCCGCAAGGCACATTAGAAAACTATCTGATAAAAAAATTACTATCGTTTCTACTGAAACGGATTACTTCTTCTCAAGAACGGCACTTATGTACATATATATGGGACATATGAAATTTGAACATACACAGCCTTATGAAAATTGGTTCTGGGAAAAGAATAGAATTAATCTTAAAAAAGGATATGTAACCTCTATCGAAACCAATTCTAAGACGCTTCACTTTGCTGAAGGAGACACTTTAACGTATGATAAACTTATTATCGCTACAGGAAGCAAACCAAATAAGTTTGGATGGCCTGGTCAAGATTTAGAAGGCGCTCAAGGTTTATATAGTAAACAAGATCTCGATACCTTAGAACGTAACGCTCCCAATAATAAAGTATGTAAACGCGCTGTAATTGTTGGTGGTGGCTTAATTGGTATCGAGTTAGCAGAAATGTTAAACTCACGAAATATTCCAGTAACCTTTTTAGTGCGAGAAGAGAGCTTTTGGAATGGTGTCCTACCTGAAGGAGAAAGCGCAATGATTAACAGACATATTAAAAATCATCATATAGACTTGAGGCTTGGTGTTAACCTAAAAGAAATAAAATCTGATGGTAATGGCAAAGTAAAATCTATAGTAGTGGCTGAAACGGGGGAAGAAATAGACTGTAACCTCGTAGGTTTAACCGCTGGTGTATCTCCAAATATAAGTTTTTTAAAAGACTCTGGAATCGAAACAAATCGTGGTGTTTTAGTGAACAGACATTTAGAAACTAATATTAAAAATATTTTTGCGATTGGAGATTGCGCAGAACAACGCGAGGCTATTGGACAACGCAGACCAATAGAAGCGGTCTGGTATACAGGAAGGATGATGGGTGAAGCCTTAGCTCAGACCATTTGCGACAACCCGACACAATACAAGCCTGGACATTGGTTCAACTCTGCGAAATTTTTAGACATAGAATATCAAACCTATGGTTGGGTATTTGCTAAACCTAGAGCACATGAAACGCATTTCCATTGGATACATAAAGATGATACTAAATGTATTACAGTGTGCTACAACACAACAGACCATACCTTTTTAGGCATAAATACTTTTGGTATACGCATGCGTCATGAAATATTTGATCGCTGGTTAACTGAAAAACGAAATGTTGATTATGTGATACAAAACTTGAATGAAGCTAACTTTGATCCAGAATTCTACATTCATTTTGAAAAGGACATCTTATCGGCCTTTAACAAAACTTTACAAACGGTTTAATCCAAAACAATAACATGAGTAATAAATTAAATAATAGTATGTCTTTGGCAAAACCTGACCCGCAAGACATTTCGAAAAAACAAAAAATTGCATTAGCAGCAGGTATTATTGGATTATTTATACTAATATTAGCACTTTTTAACACCAATTTCCCTAATAAAGCACTTTTCTTAACCTTATCATTAGGCCTAATCACTATAGGTACAGTCGTTTATTCTAGAGAGGCATATCTTACAAAATTAGAAGGCATTAAAAATGATGGTGTATGGTTTAAGTCCATATCATCGCGAGGTGCTTGGGGCTGGATAACCGGCGTTGTTTTAACCACCTTTTATGTTGTACTTTACTTTTTTCCTGAATTATTAGGACTTGGAGCAAATGGCGAAGCAAATACAGGTTTAATTGCGCTTTTCGATCCTTTAAGCAACCTACTAAGCGGTAGACCTGCTAGTCAATGGTTTGTCTATGGCACGCTATATACTGTAGCTATTTTTGCCTTTGGTTATAAATTCATTTTAAAATACCGTCACAATCGCTATGAACAAATACGTACCATATCGGTTATGTTTTTTCAATTAGCTTTTGCATTCTTAATTCCAGAATTCATGTATAGAATGAATTCAAACCTCCCTTATTATGACTTAAAAAGTGTATGGCCACTTAACTATTATATTTTTGATGAATGGTCTGTAAAAGGATTTTTATCTAATGGAAATATAGGATTAGCTTTGATTGTCTTCGGAATTCTTTCCGTTTTTGTTATCACTCCTATTCTTACATACAAATATGGTAAACGTTGGTATTGCTCATGGGTTTGTGGTTGTGGAGGCCTAGCCGAAACAGCAGGAGACGCTTTCAGACAATTATCTTCTAAAAAAATGTCTGCTTGGAAATTAGAACGCTGGTTAATACATACTGTTCTTGTCTTTTCGGTTGTGATGACAGTAGCGATGGTTTATACTTATTTAGGTTACGACAGTAATAATTTCTGGTTAACCAAAGGTTTATTTATCGGACTAGTCATTGGTTTTTTAACGCTAGTTTTCCTTATAATTATGTATTTTAAGCGTAATGAACTTGGTAAAGACGCAAAATATGGAGCTATTGGTTATTTTGTTGTTATTGCATTACTTTTAATAATGCATTTTACGGGATCTACAGAAAACGTTTTCTTTATTAAAGCAGCTAATCTTAGATCTGCTTATGGTCTTTATATAGGTTCTATATTTTCAGGTGTTATAGGTACAGGTTTTTATCCTATATTAGGAAGTAGATCTTGGTGTCGTTTTGGTTGCCCAATGGCTGCTATTTTAGGATTCCAACAACGCATGTTCTCAAAATTTAGAATCACAACAAACGGTGGACAATGTATTTCTTGTGGTAATTGTTCCAATAGTTGTGAAATGGGAATAGATGTTCGTGCTTATGCGCAAAAAGGAGAAAATATTGTGCGCTCTAGTTGTGTTGGTTGTGGTGTTTGTAGTGCTGTTTGTCCACGTGGTGTTCTTAAATTAGAAAACGATAGTATGGAAGGCAGAATTAATCCGACTGAAGTATTATTAGGTAATGATGTAGACCTAATGGCATTAGTAAATAAAAAATAATTTTTTATGAAATAAAAAATAATTTTTTATGAAATAAAAAACAAATATTACATATCGCTTTAAATCGTTTCTATTATCAATAACAATTGGGGCTTGTTATTGGTATATAATTTAATTGACTTCCTCATTTATAGAAAGCAACTATGAAACATTTTATAATTATAATAATATCGTTTATAAGTTTTATTACACCTTCGGAAAAAATATATAAGAAAATTTATTATGACAACGGAACTCTTAAAGCTGAAGGCTGGTTGGAAAACAACCTAAAAACTGATTTTTGGATCTTTTACTTTCCTAGTGGGGAAATAGAAAAAAAAGGGTGGTTCCTTGATGGAAAAAAAACCAACTACTGGTCATTTTATCACGAAAACGGAAACTCTAAAGCTTTTGGTCATTACAATAATGCTCAAAAAGTGGGTTTTTGGAAGTACTTTTACAGTAATAAAAAATTAAAAAAAGAAGGCGCATTTGTAAATGGAGTTCCATCGAAATATTGGAAATCCTATTATGATAACGGAAAACTCTCGCAAGAAGGTCCTTTTAAAAACGGCAAAGCGGATGGTTACTGGAAATTTTACTATAAAAATGGTAAAATTCAAAAAAAGGGAGCCTATAAAGATGGGAAAACCACAAATTATTGGCAATTTTACCGTGTCAATGGAAACAAAGAAAGTGAAGGGCACTTTGTAGAGGGTAAAAAATCTAATTGGTGGCTATTCTATGATACCATGGAAAAAATAAATCACAAATGCCAATTAAAAGACAATCAAAAAAATGGGTATTGTTTAATGTATGAAAATGAAAAGTTGGTTGCAGCAACAAAATTTACCAAAGGAAAAAAAATAAAAAAATGGACAGACCTGTCTTCCTTCAAAAAAGAAAATAAACTTAGCGATCTCAAATGACAAAAATAAAAGTCATCATTCCTGCTTATAATGAGCAAGATTCTATAGCAAACGTAATTAACGATATCCCTAAGCTTGTTGAAGAAGTTATTGTAGTTAATAACAACTCTACAGATAATACTGTAAAAAATGCAAAACAAGCAGGCGCTACAGTTTTAACAGAAACTAACAAAGGTTATGGTTATGCCTGCCTAAAAGGGATGTCTTATATAAAGCAACAAGATCAAAAACCAGATATTATTGTATTTTTAGATGGTGATTACAGTGATTATCCTGAAGAACTCACAAAGCTAGTTGCTCCAATAATTAATGACAATATGGATTTCGTTATTGGTAGCCGTATAAAGCGGCTTAGAGAAGGAGGATCTATGACCCCACAACAGGTTTTTGGTAATTGGCTTGCGACCTTTTTAATGTCTCTGTTTTTTAATGCTAAATTCACAGACTTAGGCCCCTTTAGAGCTATAAAATATGATAAGCTTCTTGCCTTGAATATGCAAGACAAAACCTACGGATGGACAGTAGAGATGCAACTTAAAGCATTAAAACAGAAACTAAATTATATTGAAATTCCTGTAAGATATAAACAAAGAATAGGCGTTTCAAAAGTGTCTGGTACAGTTAAAGGTACTATATTTGCAGGATTTAAAATTTTAGGTTGGATATTTAAATACAGTTTTAAAAAGTGATTTTAGAAACCATTATAATCGTTATTTACTCAGTTGCATTAATACTTATTTTTATGTATTCATTAGCGCAACTAAACTTGCTGTTCAACTATCTTTCAGCACAGAAAAAACAAAATAAAGCACCTAAATTTGATTTAGAAAACACAAAAGAAATACCTTATGTGACAATACAACTCCCTGTATTTAACGAGATGTACGTTATGGATCGCTTATTAAAAAACATTGCTTTAATAGACTATCCAAAAGATAAATTGGAGATTCAAGTACTGGATGATTCTACTGATGAAACTGTAAAAACCACAGCATCTCAAGTACTTAAACTAAAAGAAACAGGTTTAGACATCGTACACATATGCCGTACTAATAGGCAAGGCTTTAAAGCTGGCGCATTAAAAGAAGGATTGGTTGTTGCTAAAGGGGAGTTTATAGCCATTTTTGATGCAGATTTCCTTCCTAAACCAGATTGGTTAAAGCGTACCATTCCTTTTTTTAAAGATAAAAAAATTGGGGTTGTACAAACACGGTGGGGCCATATTAATAGGAACTACTCCATTTTAACAAAAATTCAAGCCTTTGCACTAGACGCTCACTTTACCTTAGAACAGGTTGGCAGAAATAGTAAAGGCCATTTTATTAATTTTAATGGCACTGCTGGTATTTGGCGTAAAGCATGTATTATAGATGCAGGAAACTGGGAAGGAGATACCCTAACTGAAGATTTAGATCTTAGTTACCGAGCACAATTAAAAAATTGGAAATTTAAATACTTAGAAGATGTACATACGCCAGCAGAATTACCTGTGGTTATTAGTGCTGCGCGTTCTCAACAATTTAGATGGAATAAGGGTGGAGCCGAAAACTTTAGAAAAATGATGTGGCGTGTCCTTGGCAATAAAAACATTTCTAACAAAACGAAACTACATGGTATACTTCATTTATTAAATAGTACAATGTTTCTAAATGTACTTATTGTTGGTATTTTAAGCATCCCAATGCTATACATTAAAAATGAATACACACACTTAAAGCCATACTTTTATGTTATGAGTTTCTTTGTTGTGAGTACTATTATATTCTTTATTTGTTATTGGCATATGTACAAGCGTTCTTATGGAGGTGGACTCAAAAATTTTGTACAATATATCATAATGTTTTTCACATTCTTCTCTATAGCTATGGGCTTTTCATTACATAACTCCATTGCCGTTTTAGAGGGACATCTGGGGAAACGTAGTGAGTTTGTTCGCACCCCTAAATTTAACATCAGTACTTTAAAGGATAGTTGGAAAGGCAATAAGTACTTAAAGAAGAATATTTCATTAAATGTTATTTTTGAAGGTATACTAATGCTCTATTTTGCTTTTGGTATGTATAGCGCATTCGTTGTTGGTAATCAAGGAGGTGATTTTGGATTATTCCCATTTCATTTGATGTTGTTTTTAGGCTTTGGTTATGTGTTTTTTAAATCATTAACCTCAAAAGCTTAGTTTTTTCTTAAAAATTCCCTTAACTAAAAGTTATTTTAATAGCATTTAGGAACCTATAAATACCCGATATGTAAATGCAAAACATTTCGTTACTAAAATTCAATAGAGCACAAATGCTACTATGCACGTTAGGGCTAATATTCTATTTTATTTTCGCTTATGATTTGCATAGAACCGATTATGTAAAACTAATTAGTCTTTATGCTATAGCCTTCTTTTTATTTTATAAACTCTTACAAATTGGTAAAGACTATTTTAAATTCCTAGCCATTAGCGCCCTCTTGTTTAGGCTCGTTTTTATTTTGGCTATTCCCAACTTATCACAAGATTTCTATCGTTTCCTCTGGGATGGCCGCATGATTCTACAAGGCTTAAATCCTTATCTATACACCCCAGAATCTTTTATAGCTATGGGACAGGCTCCAGTAGCCCAGGCACAACTACTTTATGAAGGTATGCAACGTTTAAATGCTAGTCATTTCACAAATTATCCTCCAATAAATCAACTCTGTTTTAGTATAGCTGCTTTATTTGCAGGCAAAAGTATTATAGGCTCTACAATACTATTGCGTTTACTTATTATTACCGCAGATATTGGCACACTCTATTTTGGAAAAAAACTTTTAGAACATTTTAAGCTCCCTATATCTAATATTTTCTGGTATATTTTAAACCCTTTTATAATCATTGAATTGACTGGAAACTTACATTTTGAAGGAGTCATGATTTTCTTTCTTGTTTGGAGCTTATATTTACTACACTCTGGAAAATGGAAATGGGCTGGAGTTGTATTTGCCCTTTCCATTGCTACAAAATTAGTGCCTCTTATATTTTTACCGTTATTCTTTTGGTGGTTTATGTCCAAACAACCAGGCTTTAAAGGTCTTTTTAACTTAATTTTATTTTATGCAATTATAGGATTAACCACTGTATCATTATTTATGCCTTTTTTCTCTTACGAATTCATAAACAATTATTCTAAAACAGTTGCTCTTTGGTTTGGAAACTTTGAATTCAATGCAAGCATCTATTATCTTGCCAGATATATTGGTTATGGATTTAGAGGCTGGAATGAAATTGCCATCATTGGTAAGATCACACCTGCCTTGGTTTTTATATTCGTTATATCTGTCGCATTTTTTAGAAAAAATGATTCAACCAAACGCCTCATTACTGCAATGTTATTTGCTTTTACCTTTTACCTATTTATGAGTACAACTGTACACCCTTGGTATATTGCTACAATACTTGTTTTAAGCGTATTTACCAGATATAAATTCGCTTTAGTCTGGAGTGCTATAGTCATTATTAGTTATTTAGCTTATGCAAATACAGAGCATACAGAGAACCTTTGGATCATAGCTCTAGAATATGTAATCGTTTATACCGTTTTTATCTGGGAAGTTATTTTAAAAAAATCAACCACGGCATTTACAGTGTCTCATCCCTAGTTTCTTTGCCTTCCACTTCAATAATTTGGTTACTTCAGATTTACAATTTTTAAAGGAACCATGTTTTAGTGTTGGATGGTATATTTTACTCTTTCCACAGCGAAACACTGTATCATTATCATTTACTTTTGGATTTAAAACATTGTCTAATACTTCCTTTTTGGAATTCCAAAAATAAGATTCTTCTGAACCTTTCCAGTGATTAGATTTTATCGCATCGTAGCGATTCAAATCCTCAGAAGCACTTCCTAAAAAGAAGGATAAAGTGATGGATAAAAGCAACAATGGCATTGTTACTCTTTTTAGTTTTTTTAGTTTCATCTTGTATTTTTTTAGCTATCACTTCTTTTTAGAAAACACTCTTTTTCATCACTTTTTATAATATACAAAATAATTTTTCTATTGTTAACAAGCCTCTTTTATTAATCACACAAAAGGCAATTCTTTTCTTATATTCCAATTTAGAGTCTATATAACATTTAAAATAAAATCGCGTTGTTATTTTTATAAGATAAAAACAAAAAAAACCACAATGCATAATTGTGGTTTTTCTACTTTTTATAAAAATAATTACATCATTTTTAAAGTATTTATTTCTTGTATTGTTAAATGTTTCCAATGCCCTCTAGGCAAATCCTTTTTAGTTAAATGTGCTATAGCAACACAATCTATTCTAACCAACTCATACTTTAGGTAATTAAAAATAGTATGTAAAATTGTATTTCCTGTATTTTTAACCTTAATTCCTATTTCATTTTTTCTGTTATCAACATAGTCAATCTCCTCGACATTTACCATACTCCCTTCAATCCTAATGCCTTCTCTAATACGCTTTAAATCTTCTAACTTAAGATTTCTATCCAATTCTAAATGAAACAAACGTTCTACACCTTTTTTAGAGTTTGTAAAACGATTAACGACTTTATCATCGTTTGTAAATAATAATAAGCCTGTAGAGTTTCTTCCTAGACGACCTATTGGTTTTATCCTAACAGATGTTGCATTGGCTACCAAATCCATAACTGTCTTTCCTTTATGTTCACTAGTAGTACTTGCAAACCCTTTTGGTTTGTTTAATAACACATACGTTTTAGGCTCTGGATTTATACGCCCACCATCGTAACGCACCTCATCTTCTAACTTTACTTTATACCCCATTTCAGTTACTACTTTTCCATTTACAGTAACTAAGCCTGTCGCTATATGTACATCTGCATCACGACGTGAACACACCCCTGAATTGGCAATATATTTATTCAAACGTATTTCGTCTGAATCTACAGCCTTTTTAGCTGTCGTTTTCTTTTTTATTGGAGCATTTCCTTTTGTGTATTTTTTCTTGTAGTCTTTCTTCCCACCTTTAGGTGCAGATTTTCCGTTTCGTTGTCCGCTTTCTTTACTCATCGTTTCATTCTTTTTACAGCTCCACTACAGCTAAGCCGTTTTGAGAGTGCAAAGATAGTTTATAATTTAAGATTTTTCGTTTTTGTTTAGCCTTTTGTTTTCAGACCAGTAAAACGCTATTAATCATCATATTCGACTGTAGATTGCCTCTCTCTATTTACTATTAATTTAGTAATATCTGGACGCGAATAATGTCCAACGGGATCAAAATTTTGACGCTCCTCAAATACTCTATTAAAATCTATAGTTTCTATAATCAATCCTTCTTTATGTAACACAGGTTCTATAATCCATTCGCCATCGGGCCCTGCGATACAACTACCTCCATTAGCTAATACCGCTGGAGCTTTACTAAGAATTTGTTCCAAATGTGGCATTGTTTTTGGGAAATCACTTTTCGTCATTAAACTAGAGACAGACACTACAAATGAACGTGATTCTCTAGCTATAAAACGTGTTATATCCTTAGTGTTATGGTCACTCCCTGGCCATACTGCAATATGTAAGTTCTCCCCCAAACCATACAAAGCTGTTCTAGGTAATGGCATCCAATTCTCCCAACAATTTAAGCCCCCAACCGTAAATTCTTTTAAAGAATGTACTTTTAAACCGTTACCATCACCAGGAGACCATGTTAACCTTTCATCATAAGTAGGTTGCAATTTACGGTGAACAGATTTTATATTTCCTTCTTCGTTAACATACACTAACGAGGCATAAATACTATGTCCTCCTCTATTTTTTGCGCGTTCTATTATCCCTAAATAAACGGCTATTTTATATTTTTTAGCGAGTTTACAAACACCATCTAACTCTCCTGCTTCTATCTGTATAGAGTTTCTTACATATTCAGCATGCAATTCTTTATTTACTTTAGTATTCCATTCTGCACCTCCTGTTAAAGCTAACCAAAAGGGATAACCAGGAACTAATGCTTCTCCAAAAATAATAAGCTCACAATTCTGCTGCCCTGCTGCTACAATAGAAGCCGCTACTTTTTTAAGTGTTTCAACTTTATTTAGTAACACTGGCGTTATTTGCGCCATTGCTATTTTAAGTAAATGTTTCATTTATAAAATACGTTTTAATACCAAGTTTATATCTATTAGTAAAACGCTAAAAACGCCCACCACTATTATGAATTTTAAAATATTATGAAGAATAAGGTATTGCTTTTTCGTTTTGGCGCGCCATATTAAAATTAAAAACACAATAAGTAAGCTAATACAGATATAAAAATAAAAATACATATGCCCAACTTCAAACTTGGTTATCAATAAATATGCTGACACAAAACTTAAAAGAGTAAAAATACTTATCATTAACTTTGAAGTACTTTCCCCGTAGCGTATAGGTATTGTCTGATAATTTAATGCCAGATCCCCTTTAATATTCTCTAAATCTTTGGTTAGCTCACGAATTGCTATGATTAAAAATAAGAATGTGGCGTGTACGAAAATAACAGTATCAAAATTTTTATAATATATAAATACAGCAAAGAAAGGTGTTATAGTCAAAATTGCTGATGTTAAATTGCCTATGATTGGCATTTTCTTTAACTTATGTGAATAGAACCAAATTGCAAAAATATAAACTGAAAAAAAAACAACCGCATTAAAAGACACATAACTCCCCATTATTACAGCCGCAAAATTTAAAACAAAGTAAAAAGATAACTTTGTATTTTGACTAACCAATTTATCTAACATAGACTTATTAGGCCTGTTTATTAAATCTTTTTCTGAATCGTAAAAGTTATTGATGATATATCCGGCAGCTACAACAGCCCCAGACGCTAAAACCAACATTAATAAATTTAAATCAAAAAGAACTTGACGTAATGGCCTATTATGTGCAAAAATGTAAACCGATGTTAAATATTGCGCAATAACTATAATAAGAATATTATAACCTCGTACAACAGAAAACATACTAAAAAACTTAAGTAAAATATGCTTTTGTCTTCGAGATAACATAATGCTTTTAAAAATTATAAACGACTTCCAATTTATAATCTTTTAAAGCCTCTTGAGCTTGTTTTATATCTTGTGTAAATCCTAAGATGTAACCGCCACCACCAGATCCACAGAGTTTAAGGTAATAAGCATTTGTCTCAATCCCTTTTTGCCATAGTGCGTGAAATTGTTTAGGAATCATAGGTTTAAAGTGGCTCAACACGACTTTAGACAACTGCTTTGTATTACTAAAAAGTGATTTTATATCCCCTTTTAAAAAATCATCAACACAAGCGTCTGTATGTTTTATAAATTGATCTTTCAACATTTTACGAAACCCTTCTTGCTTCATATTCTCCATAAATATACTAACCATTGGTGCTGTTTCCCCAATGATACCACTATCTAATAAAAACACAGCGCCTTTCCCAGATATGCTTTGCGTTGGTATTCCTGTCGCTTCTATATTATCCTTAGAGTTGATTAATATTGGCAAGCTCAAATAACTATTTAGAGGGTCTAATCCTGATGATTTTCCATGAAAAAAAGATTCCATTTCAGAAAAAATTGCTTTAAGCTTTAACAACTTATCTCTGGTTAAGTTCTCTAATACCGTAATTTTATTTTCTGCATATTGATCGTAAATAGCAGCCACTAAAGCCCCACTACTTCCAACCCCATAACCTTGAGGAATGGATGAATCAAAATACATTCCTGCATTCACATCTGCTTTTAATTTTTCAATTTCAAAAACAACAAGTTCTGGATCTATATTCTTTAAATAATCAACAAACCCAAAAAGACTCGTACGCGATGCTTTTGCTTCATCTGAAGTATTTTCATCCATTTTCAAAGCACCTTTAAAAAAGTTATAAGGTATGGATAATCCTTTGGAATCTTTAATAATTCCATACTCTCCAAAGAGTAGAATTTTTGAGTAAAAAAGTGGGCCTTTCATAAAATCAATATTCGCTTATTGGTCGGTAATTTGTTATTCTTTTTTTTACAACTATTATTGTTTGCAAGCTCCAAAACCAATTCTATCACAAATATAGTGACCGTTTTGACAATATGCAACTAACTCTTTACTAATGAACTTATAAATCCTTTCTGCTTCATGCTCTGGATATAAAATATGTACATTTGCTCCAGCATCTAATGTAAAACCGATATGCAATCCTGTTTGTGCTCTAAAAGTCCATATTTTATTAATAACCTCGAGTGTATTTGGTTTCATTAAAATAAAATACGGCATGCTTGTCATCATCATAGCATGTAGTGTTAACGCTTCACTTTCTATTAATGCTATAAACGCCTTTAAATCCCCAGATTTAAAAATGGTTTTTATTTTACTAATGTTCTTCTCTGCTTGTTTAAAACGCTCTTTTGCAAAAGGGTGATTATACATTAAATTATGTCCTACAGTACTACTTACTTGCTTCTCCCCTTTATCTACCAAGAGAATAGTATCGTGATAGTTTCTAAAATTGGGGTGGATCTCATCTGTATATTTTACACCATACAGATCTGAACTCCCACTAATTTCTTTATGTGCTCCCCACACTATAATATCACCTTCAATACTTCTGCAAGCACTTCCAGACCCTAATCTGGCTAAAAAAGAGGCCTTTTTATTAAAGTCTTTTTCATCGATACACTTTTCTTCTAGGCTTAAGGTTTTATCTGATGCCATGAGCTGCTTTTCCACACTCATAAGACAGAGTGCCAAGGCGCTCATCCCAGAAGCAGAAGAGGCAATCCCTGAACTATGCGGAAAGGTATTTGAAGTTTCAATTGTAAAGTGGTAGGTTTTTAAAAAAGGCAAATACGCTTCTATTCTTTTAAAAAAAGCTTCTATTTTGGGTTTAAACTCCTCTTTTTTTTGACCTTCAAAAATAACATCAAAAGAGAATTCATCTGTTTTTTCTTTACGCTTTACAAACCGTAATTTGGTTTTTGTTTTACAAGCGTCTAATGTAAAACTAACAGATTGATTTTCGGGGATTTGATTTTTTTTCTTTCCCCAATACTTAACCAAAGCGATATTACTTGGTGAAGCCCAAGTTACGACTCCTTCTTCTATATTATATGTGTAATTTCTAAACAGAAATTGTGCTTCCTTCATTTAAAACAAATTTTTACAAATATAGTTTTTAATTCTAAAAAATTATTTACTAAATTAGCGACGAATTGAAAATCATTCAACTTAGTGATGTTTGCTGAATATTAGATAATTAACACTTCTAAAGGTTTTCTATTTAATGATTGTTATGTAAATGTATTACAAAGAGAAAGCATTGCTTGAATGAGGGTCTCCTAAAATCTCCATCCTCTGCATATGCTTATGCCCTAAGACTAATAAAATGGATAAAAAACAGAAGATTATACTAACTATGCTTGAGCTGGTAGTAGAACAAGGTGTACACGCCACACCAATGTCTCAAGTAGCCAAGGAAGCAAATGTAGCAGTTGGTACAATTTACCACTATTTTGACAATAAACATCAAATTATAGAAGAAATTTACTCGATGATCTGTCAAGATTTTGGAGTTGTCTTAATCGCTAACATCCCAGATGATAGCTATAAGAAGCAATGTGAGGCCATGTGGTTAAACTTATACAATTATTTTGTTGGCAATCCACTGGCATTTAAATTCATGGAGTTTGTAGGAGTCCCTCCAATCATTACTCCTGAAATTCGCTTGAAAAACATTGTACACTTTACAAACATTAGAGATTTTGTATTGTCTGGCATCCTAAAAAAAGAACTAAGAAATGTAGAATTAAGGCTCATTATGCAAATGGCTTTTGGTTCTGTAATATCTGCTGCAAGGTTAAAGTTCAAGGACGAACTTCCGATGAATGAACAGCAAATTAAAAGTGCTTTAAGAATGACTTGGGATAGTGTAAAATATGTAGAACACTAATTTTCAATCATTGTCATTACTTTTTTCATAGTCTTATAATTGCGTGTAGTAGCCACTGTTTTTAGTTTTTTTTCAAAATAGCCATTATTACACTTAGCTTTTCCATAACCCATACTGGAATAAAAATAAACACATTTCCCCTTTATTACAAATGTCTCGTTAGCATACCGCTCTACAGCTGTCATTTTAGCCAATTCTTCATTTGGTAAACTATGCAATAAGGTAAAATAACTGTTTGGTTTTTCTTCTTCTGAAAAAGGACATTCATTAATAATACGCTCTAATTCCTCGGGTGTTTTCACCAACAGAGAAACCTCAAATTCAAAGGTTCTAAAAAGCGCTTCTTTTATTTGCTCTTCTAATAGAACTACTTTTTCTAGGCTTGATTTAAAAACAATATTACCTGTTTGAATATAGGTCTGCACCTCTAGCAACCCCTCTTTTTCTAATAAAGCTCTTAAGGTTAGCATAGGCACCTTTTTTTTGCCACCAACATTTATTCCTTTTAAAAACGCAATATATGTTTTCATGTTTTCATTATATTTTGAGAGACTATATAAGCTCCCGTCCATGCATTTTGAAAATTAAAGCCTCCTGTTATAGCATCTACATTTATAACTTCTCCTGCAAAATATAAGCTTTTATGCTGCTTACTTTCAAAGGTCTTAAAATTAACGTCTCTTAAATTAACACCGCCAGCGGTTACAAACTCTTCTTTAAAAATACTTTTTCCTTTAACATTAAAAGTAGCTGTTGTTAGCTGACCAGCGAGGACTTCTATTTGGTTTTTACTAACATCTGCCCAACGCATCTCCGCATTAATACTTGACGCTATTACTAACTGTCTCCATAATCGTTTGGGAAGGTTAAATTGCGAATAGTTTATAATTGTTTTTTTAGAAAGTGTCTGTTTTAATTCCTTTAACTGAAAAACAACGTCTTCAAAAGATTGTTTTATAAAATTAATTTTTATTTGAAACTTATAATTAAGATTAGCCAAAGCCAAAGCCCCAAAAGCTGATAATTTTAATATTGATGGAGCACTCATCCCCCAATGCGTAATTAACAGAGGCCCTTCAGAAAACAGATTAGTCCCAAGTACTTCAATTGCCACATCTTGCACAACGACCCCTGGAATATCCTTAATCCTAGCATCATCAATATTAAAAGTAAACAACGAAGGTAAAGGCTTTTCTATACGATGCCCCATAACCTCTAATAGTTTCCATATTTTCGGGTTACTTCCTGTTGCGATTACTAGACTTTGACAAACGAATTTTTTATCTTTCGTTTCTAAATTCCAAAGCGCATCATTTTTTTTAATTGCTGTTACTGACTGATTTTTAAGAATTTCAACATTGTGTTTTTTGGCTTCATACAGAAAACAATCTATGATGGTTTGTGATGAGTTTGACACCGGAAACATCCTTCCATCATCTTCTATCTTTAATTCAACACCTCTTTCTTCAAACCATGCTATGGTATCACCAGTCATAAACGTATGAAATGGCCCTAATAATTCTTTGGCTCCTCTAGGGTAATTTTTTATTAATTCTTGAGGCATAAACTCTGCATGGGTTACATTACATCGTCCACCTCCTGAAACCTTCACTTTTGTAAGTACTTCTTTCCCTCGCTCAAGTATAGCAACTGTCAACCCTGGATTATTTTCAGCTATATTAATGGCCGCAAAAAAACCTGCGGCACCTCCTCCTACTATTATAATATCTTTTTCTATCATATTCTATCTGGAAAATCCGAAATTATACCATCCACTTTATATTGCTTCATACGTTCAATCGTATTAAAATCATTTACTGTCCACACAAAGACCTTATAGCCTAATTCCTTTGCTTTTTTAACATTATCATGGCTCAATAGTGCATGATTAGGATGAATCGCTTCGGCTGCAATAGTTTTTGCAAAAGCAATGGCCTCATCTAAATTTGCCTTTGTAAGTACAGCCAATGGAATCTGCGCATCTTCTTTATACATAATTTCCAACTCACGCTGCTGAAAACTAGAGACTATAAAGTCGGTATACTTCCATGAATTTGTATTTACATGATCCTTAATAATGGTTACAACTTCCTTAGCGGTATGTTTTCCTTTTAATTCAATATTTAAAAGACAACGTCCATCAATACATTCTATAACTTCTCTTAAAGTTGGTATTTGTTCCCCATTTACAACCCTAAGTTGTTTCAATTCTTTAAGTGTTTTTGTAGACACCTCTCCACTGCCATTGGTCATTCTATCTAAAGTTGCATCATGAAACACAACAAGCTCTCCGCTTTTACATTTATGCACATCGACCTCAATACCATCTACGCTATAAATTAATGCTTTTTTTATTGACAGCAATGTGTTTTCAGGGCTGTGTCCTGCTGCACCACGATGCCCTATAACCAACACCTGTTCTTTCATTGTTCTATTTATATTTTCATACTAAAGAATATCTCCGTAAATTTAATATTAATTTCATTGATTATGCGTTACTATGCTCCTTCTTTATTCCTTTTATGCTTTATGCTCTTTTCTTGCCAAACAGGGCTATTAAAAGTTATCGTCGATATTCCTAAAGCCCTAAAAGAAACTTCTGCCATAGAAATCATACCTCATTCAGACCTGATTTGGGTTATTGAAGACTCCGGAAACAAAAATAACCTATACGGCTTAAATACCAAGGGAACCATTATCAAAGACATAAATATTAATAATTCGAAAAACGTAGACTGGGAAGATTTAACAAGCGATAGCCAGGGCAACATATACATTGGTGATTTTGGCAATAATTCTAAAAAACGAGAAGCATATACAATTTATAAGGTTGAAAATGTAACTGCTCTTGATAAAAAAATAAAAACAAGCCCTATTAGTTTTAAACTCCCTAAATCTATTAAGAATCAAGATTTTGAAGCCTTCTTCTTACTCAATGAGTATTTTTACATTTTTAGCAAAAACAACAAAAAAACCATTGTTATAGCTGTTCCAAATAAAACTGGAATACACACCGCTAAATTTGTTACCGAATTCAATTTTAAGGGCAAAAAAAACCGGGTTACTAGCGCTGCTATTAGTCCAGACAAAAAAACAATCGTATTATTAAACCACGACAAGCTATGGAAAGTCACAGATTTTGATGGGGATAATTTCTTTGAAGGTGCCGTTGAAACGCTTCCTTTTAATCATACTTCCCAAAAAGAAGGTATTTGCTTTAAAAACAATCAAACTGTACTTATTACAGATGAATATAGCAAAGGCAGCGGTGGTAATGTCTATGAATTTATATTACATTGAAATAAGCACTACTCTGTAAGAAAACATGCACCAACAAAGCTATTTTCGTTAGTTGAATAGACAACTTACATTTAATAATATATTCTAAGCTTCTGCTTATTAAAATCCAAATCCTAATTTAAAATCCAAACGTAACCCATCACTACCGTTAAAAGCTGACAAGTTCCCAACTAACATTCCTGCCCCATTAAAAAACACTCCACCTCCGTAAGCATTATTCCACGTTTTAGAATTATCATTCTCTAACCAAACACGGCCATAATCTGCTCCGCCATAAACCCCTATATTTATTGGCAACAATCCTGTTTTTACTTTATATACATTGAGACGTAAATCGGTACTTTGCACATATGCATTTTTTCCTGTAAACCTTTGATTCCTGTACCCTCTCAACCCATTACTTGCGCCTAAATTTGCCCCTTGATAGAACTCAAAATCATCTCCTATATTAAAATGCGCACTTGCTTTTGTTGCTAACACCAGTTTTCCACTATTTATCATTTTATAATAGAATCCTAATGATGGCATAACATAAGCAAATCCGTTGGAATTATCTATATTAGTCTTGTAACCTAGTTTTAAATCGGTTTCCATCCCCAAAGTTGGAAAGGCATTATCATCCTTGTTTTTAAACATATAACTCACCTCTATTCCTGCAAAAGTATTTTTATTATCTTCTCCACTTACAGCATAAAATTCATCTATAAATCGCCCTTCAGTTTCTTCCACTTCAATATTTTCATAAGACAGCCCTAGCTTTACTTCAGAACCAAGTTTACCTTTTAGAACTAAGGACGGTGCAAACCCTAGAGTTTGTATTTTTACTCTGTTATAATCTAAATCAAAATTATCCTCATCCTCACTATTCAAATTTGGTGTTTCGTTTCCATAGCCAAAGAAATTGATGCTATAATTGGGACTTGTAAAAGTTGCATCCAATCTTAAGTTCCATTTCCCGATAACATTAGCAAACTCTCCTTTGTAATTAAAATCAAATCCACTTGTTGCAAAATAATACCCCGCTGAAACAGTATGTTGTTGTGTAAACGGATCACGTTCGAAACCAAAAACGGAAAACGTATTGATAAGATTAACCTTAAAACCGTCATCTGGATTAGCACCTACAGAAGGAATCAATTGATTAGAGTTATACTTTGGTTTCTTATGATCATAAGCATTTGTATCGTAATCATCGGAAAGGTTTTTGTCTCCTTTATTTGTAGTGAAATAATTCTCTTTGGACTTATAATCGTACATATGAACTTTTTTACCACTCTCAATAGTATAAGTATCTTTATTTTGACCTCCTATTAACCTCAAAGGAATTAATTTATCTCCAGTACCTGAAACTTTAAAAGTATCATCATCATTCAACCCGTAAATCCATATCTCTTTGGTTTCCTTATTTGTATATGTCCTAGAGTGGAGCACATCTGCTTTTTCTCCTTTTTTAATACGGTAAGCTTCAACCTTTGTTTCTCCATTAGCTAATCTTGTAACTTCAAACCAATCATCTTTATCTGTTCCTACAACTACCGCATATTTACTAATCTCTTTATAATAGGCATCTGATATTTTTTGAAGGTTTGCTCTCCTTCCTTTTAATTTTTGCTTGATTCCTTGAATAACATCTGCATCAACTTCCTTTGGAAACGATTTAAAGGCTTCATCTATAACTGCATCTGTTAAATGACGCGTTATATAGTTAACTTGTGCGTCCCAGACAGCTCTATTTGCTTCATGTATTAAAGCCATATCCAAAGGATAAGGTGACAGATTAAACCATTTTGGACTTTTCAATTCCTCATCGTAGCTTTTCATTGCACGTAATGCAGGAATTATAGTGGTTGCAAAATTTAACAATGCGCCATCTGACATAATTGAAAATGCTTGATCACGATCCCTTGGAACAGGTCTATAAACTGTCTTTTCATCTTCTATAAACGTGGCCCAACGCCATTGATCCTCATGCCTATCCCAATCTCCTATCAGCATATCGAACAAACGCGCACGAATGTATGCTGCTTCGTCTACGACATAGCTTTCATCCTTCTTTAAGTGCTTTAAAAGATCGCTTGTACTTATAAGCTCATTAGAAAAACCAAAACTTTTCTTATCTCCATGACCAGAAGAAGCATGTTCTTCGATCATGTATAGCGCATCTCCAAACTCATCGTTATATTGCTTTAAAGCTTCTTGTTTGGGTATGTAATACAATATTGGGTTTGAGTGAAAAACCCCAACGGCATCAGACAAAGTCCCTATTGTAAATGGAGCATAAGGATGAGATCCCGTAAAAACATCTAGTAACAACCCTTCTGTATAAGTATCATCGAACTGACCTTCTATATATTGTTCTTTAAATGCCACAGCTTGCAAATACTGTACAGCACTTTTACGTAATGCACGCATTACATATTCGCTCCCATTCTTATCTCTTAACCGTAGTGATTTAGATTGATTACCGCCACCCTTTCTAACAGGTGTTAATCCACCAAAAAGTGTATCCAAACGAACTGTAGGCACTGTTACTGGCCTACTAAAATCTTCTCGGTAACGCTTTCCCCATAGTGATTTATACAATCCGCCTTTCTCGGTTTCAGCATTCGTATAAATGGATGCTGTTTTCTCCTTTGGAAACGTTGCTTCATAAATAATGTTTTCTTTTTTATCTTTAGGAAACACTTCTGTTTCGAATACTACTTTATTATCATTTGCTGTGTAAAATCGCACATTTGAAGAGCCATCTTTATATATATCTAACCTTGCATACCCTTCAGCCCCATATGAAAATTGACCACCACCAACATTTCGTGTAGGGTTTATTTTTGATCCAGATCCACTTACGATTTGTACTAAATTATCTTGAACAAGGTATTGTAAACTATGCTCATGCCCAGACAGAAAAACAACCTTATCATTTTCTTGAGACAACGTTACTATTCGCTTTTTAAATGCATTATAGCGCTTGTTATTAAGATCTGTATCTGTAATACCACTTGTTCTTCTCAATACATTTTTAATTGTTCCCAAAACAGGGAGCGGATCCATATGCTGTTTTACAGAATATTGGCCGCCATGTGGTCCATTTGTATACATTGGATGATGTAATGCCACTAGAGTTGTTTTTCCTCTGTTTTTTTTTATTAAACTTTCATATTCTTCAAAAAATGCGGCTCTAGTTCTAATCTCACAATCGGCATTTATTGTTGGGTACTTGTCCCAATTCGTTATATACCATTGAGAATCTATAATAATCAATATAATATCATCATTAATTTTCACTTTATCTATGGGACAACCATTTTCCGGCAAAAACGTATTCTTCCCTAATGCAGCTTCTATATATTCTTCTTGCCGTTTTAAACCTTTTAAACCAGAATACCAATCATGATTTCCAGGAATAAATATCATGCTACCAGCAAAATTTTTAGCAGCTTCTGTTTGCACTTTCATTTGATGCTCTGAGAATGCTCGATTTTTATCGTCTTTACTTACAAACCCTTTTGGATATATATTATCCCCTAAAAAAAGAGCTGTACTATTTTTTTTAGCTCTTTCCAATTCTTTTTTAAAGGCTTTTAGAGCAACGGATTCTGAACCTATTGGAGAATTCCCTGCGTCTCCAATTAAATATAACGAATGTTCTATTTCTTTTCCTTCTTGGGGAGCTTTATGCGTTTCTGCATTTTTATATTGTGGCTTGTAGTTTGCACAAGCATTCACTAAAAATATCACCGCACTTAAAATAACACAGTTCTTAAGTTTCATATTAAACGTTTTTGACTAGTAATAGTAAAAATAATTTTTTTTAAGGGGAAAGTCACTCATTTTGAAAGAAAATATACCAAATCAAATTCTTTTACTGGCTAATTTTATTGACTAAAATCTTTTAAATGATCTGAGTATCGTTCCATAAGCATTTTTAATTTAGGAGTTATAAATGCTTTACAGAATGGTTTTTCTGGATTTGAATAATAGTAATTTTGAAATTGTTCCTCTGAAGGTTTAAACTTATTAAACTTCAAAACTTTAGTAATAAGGTTTCCTTCAAACTCTTTTTTGAAACGATCTAATATCATTCCTACCTCAACGTCTTGTCTTGCATTAAACACATAAATAGCAGATCTGTATTTTTTTCGCATAGAATGATTAGAACTACTTTTGTGAGTATGTAAATGAATCTCGATTAGCGTGTCTAATATTATATGCTTTGCATTAAAAGAAACAATTACTGCTTCTGAGAAAGCATTATTCTCATCTATAGAAGATACAAACCCTTGTTCAACCATAGTTACGCCTTTTAAAGATTGAAACACAGCTTCTGTACACCAATGACAACCTCCTCCAAATGCTATTTTAGTCATTTTTTCTATTTTAAAGCGTTCTGTATTCTTTTTTTAAGTTCAGGCAACACATGTTTTTTAAACCACTCATTTTTTGACTGCCAAATATTATTTCTTGGTGAAGGATGTGGCAATACAAAATAATTAGGGAGGTATTCTTTAAAATTACGAACGGTATCTGTAAGAGTCTGTTTTGCTCGTTCCTCTAAGTAATAATCTTGCGCATACTTTCCCACGAGTAGTATAAGTTTTGCTTTATTCATTTTCCGTAATAATTGATTATGCCATAATGGAGCACATTCTTTCCTTGGTGGTAAATCTCCTGTTTTTCCTTTTCCAGGGTAACAAAACCCCATTGGCAACAAGCTTACTTTATTAAAATCATAAAAGGCTTTACTTTTTAGCCCCATCCACGCTCTTAAATTCTCACCACTTTTATCGTCCCATGGTATTCCTGTTTTATGTACTATAGCTCCTGGGGCTTGCCCTATTATTATGATGTTAGCACATTCGCTGGCAGAGACTATTGGCCTAGCACCTAACGCTAAGTGAATAGCACACACTTGGCATTTAGAAATTTCTAATAGTAATGATTTCATCTTTTCAATTTCTAACTTATAAACTAACCATAACTATTTTATAATTTACAAAAACGATGCTATTGCAATCACGCAAAGCAACACATAACAACTCTAAGATACTAATTTACAATTTTAAAAAACACCTTATCTAAGCATTTCATTATTTCAATGTTTTTAAAAAAGTTATTGCCGCATCTACATTTAAATGAAAATCACTAAAAACAACACGATCATATTTATCTATAAATAAAAACCATGGTGTTCCTCCTGTTTTATAACTGGTCATTATATTAGATCTTGATTCACCATCGTAGCCAGCATCATGACCAAACGGAATCTCTAAAGCATATTGTTTTTGGGTTTCCAACATCTTTTCATAAGTATTCTTCTCATAACCTTCAAATACCGTTTGGATAGCTAAAAAGGCAATTTTATCATTTTTTTTATGAGCTTCAACCATTTTTTTTAAATCTGGCAACCCTTTACTATGGCATCCAGGGCACCAACTTTGAAAACAATAGACAATTTTAAATCGCCCTTTCAAATCTAGAAGTGTTATTGGAGCAATCTTATCTCCTTTGGCATTGACCCAATGGCTTACATTAAATTCGGGTGCCTGAAACACCGCTGTTTGTTTTGTTTCGTTTGACATACTTTAGGGTAGAATAATAATTTTATTTAGCGCTCTATCATAGCAGTAGCAGCTCTTAAACACATAATACAGTCGGAATTTATTCTAAAACATTACACTAGATATTAATGAAAACACGATGCTATTTTAGCTATTATGTTTATAGATCCTTTTAAAATAAAGTTTTACTAAATTAAAGTTTAGTATTTTTACTAAATAAACAACCACTGCATATGAATACTGTTATTTTAGAAGTCGAAAAATATGTTACGTCTTTATTCAGAAGTAAACTCTCTCACAATTTCTTATATCACAATCTAAATCATACACAACGTGTTGTTAAATTTACTAAAGAACTTATTGAAGCTGAAAAACTAGCTAAAAAAGAAGCTAATAATTTAATTATAGCTGCTTGGTTTCATGATGTTGGGTGTGTAGAAGGTTATACTAATCATGAAGAGAAAGGCGTAAAATTAGCTATTGATTTTCTAAAAGAACATAAGGTTAGTGATTCAAATATTACCGAAATCACTAAATTAATTATGGTCACTAAAATGACCCTTGAACCTACATCTACAAGCGAAAAAATAATTCGCGATGCAGATTCTGCGCATTTTAAAAGTAAAAATTATATAGAAATAAGCGATTTACTGCGTGCTGAATGGGAACTTAATGAAAAAAAGGTGTACACAGATAGTGAATGGACACAGGAAAACATCTCATTTTTCACTAAACATCATCGTTTTTATACAGATTTTGCTAACAATAACTGGCAAAAAGGCAAATACAGGAACTTATCGAGTCTATTAAAAACGCTTAAAAAACAGAAAGCTGAAGAAAAAAAAGAAAAAACTAAAGTAGAAGAATTTGCCTTGAAAAAAAACAAGGCCTTTTTACCCGAACGCGGTATCGAAACGATGTTTCGTGTAACGTTACGTAATCATATTACATTAAGTGATATTGCAGATACAAAGGCAAACATACTCCTGTCTGTTAACGCCATTATTGTATCGTTAGTACTTTCTAACTTAGTCTCTAAATTAGACAATGCATCTAACAAATATTTAATCTGGCCTACGCTAATTTTCGTCCTCTTTACTGTAGCCTCTATGATTCTTTCTGTTCTTGCTACCCGCCCTAATGTTACTAGTGGAAAATTTACTAAAGAAGATGTTGCTAATAAAAAAGTTAATTTACTATTCTTTGGTAATTTCCATAAAATGAGTCTCCCTGATTTTGAATGGGCGATGGGAGAAATGATGAAAGATAGAGATTACCTCTACTCTTCAATGAAAAAAGACTTATATTTTCTAGGTATCGTATTAGATAAAAAATATAAGATATTACGTATAACTTATACTGTTTTTATGATTGGCATAATCATTAGTGTTATTGCATTTGGCATCGCTTTTAAATCGGCCGAAAACACTCTTATTCTTTAATCGTTTTCATTAAATCGTCGTAAGTATAAAATTCTTTTTCACCTTTAGTTCTATTATAGAGTACACTTACAAGAATGGCTTTCAAACCTGTTACTGCTTGTAAGTCTTCTAACTCTACAATTTCAACATCGGTTCCTAAATATTTTTTAGACTGCAAGAACTCAATATACCCTAAATATTCTCGCTCGTCTTTTTTCTGGGAGTAAACAATCGCAATCTTTCCTTTTTGGGTAACCCGCTTCTTTGTTCCTTTTATATAAGCCTTATCTACTCTTTTTTTAACAATTTCGTAACGCGCATTATAAGTACCATCGACATCAAATTGCTTTTCATCCATTCTAAAACTTATAGATAATGACTGACTAAACACCAACACCATTGAAGCAACATCCAGCGCCACAGGAAACTCGGACTGCATTTGATAATAAGCATTCTCCATCTCGCACATAACTTGTAACTGCCACAATCTTAAATTATATAAATAAATAAGATTAAAGCTTTTCTCTTTAGTTATAGACTCTCCTATGTACATATTATGCTCTACTCCATCTGTTTTAAAACGTTCAAAAAAGTGAGGGTACATATTTTGTGCTTCTACTTGCTTTTCATCTAGTAGGCTTGCCATTTTCTTATTCACGAGACTTACAGTATCGTCATAATCCTTCCGGTGTTTATAAATAATACCAGATCTCCCATCAAGACTATTAAAATACTCTCTAATCCCTAACACTTCTTTTTTAGAAGCGGCAACATACTTAAACAATGCATTTATATCTTCTTCAAAGAAAACATTTATATGCTGTTCACTATCTACCTGAAAATTGGAATTTAATTTATCTAACAATACTTTTATTTGATAGATGTATTGCTCATAAATAGGTAGCGTTTCTAATCGCAATGCTTTTTCTAAAATAACTCTTGCTTTATTTAATTGTAGCGATAAATCTTTCTTTGTAGCCCAATTTCTTGCTTCAGAAGAACCTTTTATGTCAATTTGCCCAAATAACGGATAGACATCTTCGAATACAATTTTATTAAAAGCAGCCTGATTTCCGCTAAACTGCTTTTTTATAAAATGTTTAACTTCATTTTTAAACTTCCAATGTACACTAGGGTGAATGGCCGTACATTCTTTTTGAATAACAGCTTCTATAAGATTTTCTTCTTCCTCTTTAGAACGCTCTACCGCCGCTACAATAAACGGCATAACGTCATTCAATTTAATCGCATTTATACTGTTTAGTACTTTAGGCTGAGTAGACACCAATTCCAAAATCCCCATTAAACCTGCCTCATTTGCAATTGGAGCCAAAATAGCACTTTTAATCCCTTGTGAATGTAATGCTTTTATTTGCGGAGGTTGTTCGCCTCCTAAAGTTTGTTTGTACATTCTATCGACATCTGAAATGGAAATGGTTTTATTCTCTTCAAGCAATTCCCTGTAAGACCAACTACATAAAGCTTCTTTACATTTACTAACTTCTATCCCATTTAACAAAAAGCTCTTAACACCTTGTTCTTTATAAATTTGTTCAAAAGTATCGTCTTCTTTATTATATATTGAAAACCCTACACGCAATCCCTTCAGGTTTAAAAGAGACTCAAATACGCCATGAAAGTCCTCCATTAAACTATTATCTTTATGTCGCTCTTTGCCTATTAAGCTAGATTTTATATTAGAAATAGATTGGTCGTCTGTAACATCAAAAATATTAGAAATAACAAAGCCTTTAAAAAGATAGCTCCCTGGTGGAAACTTCTCTTTCCAAAGCGCTATATTCTCAACATTATCCAATAGAATATCTATATCGTCTTGAGTAATTTCTATGGCTTTCTCTGTAGGAATGATCTCCATAAAATCTGCGTTGTACAAAATCTTATAATAATGTAACACTTTATTTTCATCTGGAATTTCATATAAAAAAGGCCTTTTTATATTAAGATCATAACCATAACAAAAAGCAAGTATAATAGTACAAGCTATAATATACTTATCGTCTGTAGGCATATTCGTAATGGTTAACTCAAAATCTTTTCCCGCTTTTTCTATAATAGATTTAAATCGCTGAGAGGAATTAAATATGATATTATGAAACGGCACCGATGCTGTCTTCACTTCATTATTAGTTAACACCTCGCTAAAAGCGTCTTGTAGTATAAAACTAATTTCTTTCTTATAGGTTTCTAATAAAGCTATTTCACTAAACCCTTCTTTTAGCACAGGATGAGATTCTTGTATTTTTAGAATTCTTCGAGATTTTGCTGCTATAAATTCATCATTACTATTGACTAATGTTTCATAATACTGCAAAAGTTTATTAAAACTTACTTTTAGTATTAATGGAGAATCTATATTATCGTTTAAGTCTTTCATTAAAGCCTTTTATTTTTCTACAAATTTACAAATTATTGAACTTATACAGACTTAATTAACATTACAACAGCTCCCCCAATACACACTCTAGCACAAAATAACACAACTCACTAAAAGTCAATTAATTAACCAACAAAACTCTATAACTCTCACTGACACACTTTAAAAAATATAATCAACACTAAAAGAGTAAGGATTATCCTTATATTATGTAAGGTTTAGTCTTACTAATCTTATGTTTTTTTCTTGTAATTTTGATAAAATTTTAATTTACCCTTATGCAACCAAACTTCAAAACAGACTCATTTTCAACAGATTGGTGGGATAAATTCAAAAAAACCACCGGTAACATGTCCTTTCCCGTTACTAGAAAAAACATGTTTAATAATGACGTAGCTGAGTTACGGAATTCTATATTTGAAATGTTTCAAAACTTAAAGTATGAAAAAGAACTATTAGCATGGCGAGTATGGTCTGGTGGAGAAATGAGTACAGATTTAGAAAAAGAAATTCTAAAGGACCCAATGAAAAATGAAGCAGACTTTCTTCCTTGGTGTAAGCGGATTTTTGGAGACAACAAGTTTGGAGTCATTTTAAATGACGGACAACGTTACAGTAAAAAAACAAGAGATTTAGTTTCAAAATATTTTGCGCCTATTTTAAAAAACAACCCTCCCGTAGGAGGTATCAACTTTTCCATATTTGTAGGTAATTACGGATGGACTCCTATTGGAATTCATCAAGATCACACAGGCTCATTTGTAATGCATTTACACTTAGGGTCTGGCGATAAGGAAATGTTTATGTGGGAAGAAAGCAATTATAAAAACCGTTTGGATGGGAGAGAAAATGAAATGGATCCTACACCCTACTTACCATACACCGATTATGAATATAAATTTAGCAGTGGAGACATCTTTTTTATGCCTTGGGATTATTATCACATAGGAAAATCTGAAGACATCTCAATAGGATTGACCGTTTGGTTTAATTACACAACAATTGACGGCCTTTTTAATGGGGTTTTTAGCAATGGGGTTAAAGAAGTTATTGATGATATTGAAGAGGTTAACCTTGATGAATTAGTCGCATTGAAAAATTTAAAAGACTGTGAGAAAGATTTACAAATTGAAAGCTTATTTCAAACTATAGACACCGAGGTATTAAACAGTAGTTTCTTAGAATTTATGGAGGATCAAATCCAAGATTACACAAATGCCTTAATTAGTAATGACTGGTATGACAGAGGTACTATAAAAAATAAATTTGAATTAGAGTACGAGATCTCTGAAGAACAGAAAGTAACATTAATTGTTTCTCCAATACGCTATGTACAACACAAAGAAGTATTAAAAATATTCCATAGAGCAGATAAAATAGACCTTGCTTACCATAACGACATTATAACATTAATAAAACGAATTAACGACAGAAAAACAGATACAATTACAAACCTTATTGCTGGTCTATTTCTTGATTGGCCAGAAGGAATAGGCAAACGTATTGTTGAGATTTTTATAGAGAATTGTGTTATACAGATTGAAAATAATTAGAAAAAAATGAGAGACCAAGTGCAAAATATATTATTAGAAGATGTAGAGCATGACTTTTGGGGTCGTGTTATGAAAACCTCTAATAATTTTACAACCCCAACTGTTTTTCAATGCGCTGATAACGATTTAACTTATAAAAAACTTAAACGTGTTTCTTTAGAAGCATTAAGCAAGCTCATAAACACCCCTGTAGGCGTTATTAGAATATATATTGATGGAAACGTTATTTCCGATCCGTTTCGGTTTTTAAGAGACCATCCAAAATTTGACAACGAAACTATTGAAAGCTGGAAAAAAAGAATTTCTCCAAATAAAACATTAGTTCTTAAAACAGATAAAGGCATACTTGAATCGGATAAGATTCGATATGCTTTATCTGATTTTCTAGAGCCTTTCCTTAAAACACAAGGAATTCCCTTAGGTGGCATTAATATCTCCTTTGAATTTGGAGACCATCAATGGTCTCCAGATGGCTTAGAAGAAGATTTAACCCCAAAAAGAAAAACATATATAAATCTTGGCAACACAAAACAAAATATTTACGAATGGACCCCTAAAAAGAAAAAAGAGATTGGTGGCTTGATTAAGAAAAAAGGAAAAGTAAGGAATTTCGATGCGTATATAGATAATTTTTCGATAAAAAATAAAATTGCTCCAGATCAATTAGCAACCCTAAACAAAACAGGAATATTTATTATTGAACACCAAGGGTTTTATATTAATATGAAAATCTTATTTAACGACCTTACAAAAAAACAGTTACTGCAACAAACCTTATTTGGCATTTCTGGGGTTGCCATTTCAAATAAAATTAGAGGAGAAGGCGCACGAATATTACCAGTATACGATAAGGAAAAGCATAGTGAATACACCTTAGAAATACTCAAAAAATTACAATATGCAGACAATGAGTTAAATCTTTCTATGGCAGAATTATTGCGAAAAAGTTTTAAGAATATTTGCTACGCTCAAAGAAGTAATTTGGGAATATTAACCCATACCTTTCCTAAAAAAGATAAAACGGTAGATGATACCTTTAGAAAACTAAAAGAAAGCACAGAATTCTCATTAAAACATCCGTCTTTTAAAATTGAAAACTATGTAGAGCATGACAAGATTCATCTCTTTATGAGAGGCCAGCGAATAAGCATAAAATATTCGCCTTTTATTTCCGAAATAATAAGGACACTAAATAAAGGAAACACGATATCGTGGGGAGAGATTATAGCTAAAAAAAGACCTGAATTATGGCATGAAAAAGCAATTCAAAAATGGCTACAATTAACATATAAGTACGGCAGTGTAACTGTTGTGAATTACAATTAGCACCATTTATTTTAACTTATTAAAATAACCATAGGCTTTTTCGCTTTTAAAAAAACAATTGCCTTTTTTATGCACAGGCAGTAGTAGCTTAACAAAGATAGATGTGCATTCTACGATTACCATGTTATTCTCACTATAATGAGCTAACACTGTAAGCAATTAGATAGTTTATAGCCAAGCTATTTATTATAAATAATTATTAACCATTTAAATCACAAGATTATGAGCAAAAAAAGTTTCGACAAGTTCTTAGGAAAGAAAACAAAATCACCTCTGAACACAGACATTATCTACGGTGGTAGCGCTGCTAGAGTAGATGTAACACATTCCGTTGTACACTCGGTTGTGCACTCTGTTGTGCACTCGGTTAAGGTCAAATGCGGCTGTAACTAATATATTTATTAAAACAAATATATTTATTGTATATTCTCTTTTATTCTAAATAGAAGAGAATATTTTTATTAAATAATTCGTATTTTAATAGCCATTTATCATAGTCGTTTGAAAATAAATTATAAATTTTATGAGCCCCCATTATCGCCATTATTTCTTTTTTGTTATAATTACTTTACTCCATTTCTCCTACTCTCAAAGTCAAACAAATACATTTACAACAACAAAATTAAAAGGCAAAATTAAAATTGATGGAAAGCTTGATGAAAAAGCTTGGGATTTAAAAAAATTCTACCTCACGCAAACAACACCAGACAATGGAAAATCTAGTAAAAGCCCCATAGAACTTGCCATAACATATGATGAATCCTTCCTTTATTTGGGAGCAAAAATACAGGTAAACGACATCGCTGAAATTAATAATACAATGACGTTTAGAGACGCTTTAAATAATACAGATTATTTTGGATTAACCTTGGACCCTTTTGGATTGGCAAGCGAAGGATACAGTTTTATACTAACCCCTAGCGGAGTACAATACGATAGTAAATATGGCGGTGATGGCTCTGAATATACTGAATGGAACGCCGTTTGGGATAGTAAAACCATAATTACAAAAACAGGATGGTATGTAGAAATGAAAATTCCGTTTAATTTTTTACGCTTTGATAAAGCTAATTTAGATCATTTTAAGTTCAATATTGTAACCTTTAAAAGCCATCTAAACGAGCAAGCATGGTGGTCTCCAATAGACGCAACAAAACCTGGTTTTTTAAATCAATTTGGAAGCTTAAAAGGGATTAAAAATGTATCTCCACCAATAAACTTAACTTTTTTACCATTTGCCAACCTATTAATTGATAAAAATAATATTGAAGACAAAACAGAAGTCGATTTTGCCGGAGGGTTAGATCTAAAATACGTTTACAAAAATGCTTTTACTATAGATGCATCTATCATTCCTGATTTTAGCCAAACGACTTTTGATAATACCGTTTTAAATCTTTCTGCCTTTGAAATTCGTTTTGATGAAAACAGACAATTTTTCACAGAAGGCACAGAGCTCTTTAACAAGAGTAATTTTTTCTACTCTAGAAGAATAGGAGAACGTCCTTATTTTCAAGCTCCAGATAGAGAAGGAGACGCACTTATTGAAAACCCTGGTTCTGCCCAAATTTTAAATTTAATAAAACTAACAGCAAAGACAAAAAAAGGATTTGGAATTAGTTTACTTAACGGCTTTGTAAATAGGGAATTTGCAAAATACGCTTCAGGAAACAAAGAACAAGTAAACCCTTATACCAATTACAATTCCATTGTTTTCGAACAAGTAATGAAAAATAATTCCTTTTTATATTTTGCAAATAGCTCAGTTATACGTGAAGGAGATGTACAAGATTTCAATTTATCTGAAGTACGCTACAGACTCTTTACAAAAGAACAAAAATTCACATTCGACACCGACTTCTCTTTATCGCAAAATTATGCTTCAGACGACACTACATTAGGAGCTTTTTATAAAGTTTCCGCAAGCAAATCCAGTGGCTCTTTTAGAGCAAGAGTATCGCATGAAGCTTATGACGAAAAATTTAACCCTAATGATTTTGGTTTTCTAACTAGAAACAATTTAAGCACTTATGGTTCCTCCATAAGTTATACAAAATTCAACCCATTTTGGATCCTTAATCGTTTTTCAGCATCATTATCTTTCGACCAAGATTACTATAAATCTTTAGAGGTTCGTGAATCCACTCGCTTCCAGTTAAACTTACAGCCTATTACTAAAAACAATCATACTTTTAATATAGGATCAAACTTTAGACTAGAGGGTAAAGATTTTTTTGAGCCAAGAGTTGTCGATCGCTTTTCTATAATATCCCCCTTCATTGAGCCTTATTTAGAACTTATCACCAACACCAATAAAGATTTTTATACCCAAGTCTATAGTTTTTACAAGCACTATTTTGACAAACCTTATAATCATGAATTTAGAATTGGGTATCAATTAAACAAAGTTTTTGGAACACGATTAACAGTAAATTTAAATCAGGATTTAAGTTTTCTAGACGGTAACATGGGGGTTATTTTTTTAAACGGTAGTCCTATAAATGACGATAACACTATCAATTATACCCAAAGAGACATTTACAACCTCACTACAAACCTTAACACAAACTACCTCATAACCAACAAAATGGGACTCGCTTTAAAATTAAGACACTTTTGGGCTTATGTGGAAAACAAAAATTTATTTTTAGTAGATGAAACTGGTCATTACCGACCAAACCCTGAACAAACAGACTTAACAGATAACCAAATAAACTTAAATTTATTTAATTTAGATTTTCTTTTTCGCTGGCAATTCACTCCAGGAAGTGAGCTTTCTATTAATTGGCAAAAAGCAATAACAAAAGACGATAACATTCTTGAAACCAATTTTTTTAAAAATTTAGACCATACATTTGATAACAGTGGAATAGATACCTTTTCTTTTAAAATTGTGTATTTCTTAGATTATAATGCCATAAAAAAGCTTTATGATTAATAGCTTCCCAACATACATACAATCCGAAGCTAAAGATTGCGGACCTTCTTGCATCAAGATTATATCACAGTTTTACAAAAAAAAAGTAAGCATAGAGTTATTACGTTCTTTAGGAGAAACGACCCGCTCAGGAACATCATTAACGGGACTTATTTTGGGGGCTGAAAAAATAGGATTACGAGCTGTTCCCGCCCAAGAAAACTTCAAGATGTTGCAAGAATCAATTCCTTTACCTTGTATTGTACATTGGAATCAAGAACATTTTGTAGTAGTCTATAAAATCACAAAAAAACGCGTGCATGTCTCCGATCCTGAATTAGGAAAAATATCGTATCCCTTTGAAAATTTCTTAAAAGGCTGGCTTGATAACGATAAAGCCATTATCGAAGACAAAGGCATTATTCTAGTATTAGAACCCAAACCCGATTTTAAAGACATTATTTTTGAAGAAAAAAAAACGAATAAAATTATTGCGTTTTTAAAAAGTCATTTGCTAAGCTATAAATTAGCGTTTTTAAAAATTATCTTCTTATTTGTTTTTACAAGCGCTCTTGAGCTAGTATTTCCATATATTACACAACAAATCATTGACTCCGGAGTAAAGAATAGCGATATTAATTTTGTATACATGGCGTGTGGCGCGTATGCAACCTTATTTCTTGGCTTTAAATTAGCTGAGATCATTAGAAACTGGGTCATTTTAAAATTAAGTATGAAATTCAATATCAAATTAATTTCAAACTTTATAAAAAAACTAATCGCTTTACCCATTTCATATTTTGATTCTCGTCTTACAGGGGATTTATTCCAAAGGGTTGGAGACCATGACTTACTAGAACGCTTTCTTACCTCTGGATCTATAAGCGCTTTATTTTCGTTCTTTAATGTTATTATTTTTAGTGGACTATTCTTGTGGTACAACCAACAGTTATTCTTTATTTTTCTTATAGGAACTATAATTCATTTTTCTTGGACAATGCTCTTTTTTGATAAAAGAAAGGTTTTAGACTTTAAATATTTTTCGCTTAAAAGTAAAGAAAACAGTAAACTCATTGAGCTAATAAATGGCATGCAAGACATTAAGCTAAATGGCTACACTGCTAATAAAATTGAAGAATGGGAAACTATAAAAACAAAACTCTACGAAAGAGACATCAGCAGTTTAAAAGTAGAGCAAATGCAACTTGATGGTGCATCAATTATCAGTCAACTAAAAAACTTATTATTAATTCTATCGGCTTCTATTATGGTAATCAATGGGAGTATCACATTCGGAACGTTACTAGCCATCTCATACGTTATAGGGCATTTAAACGCTCCTATTGAACGCATAGTAAGTTTTTTAAACAATATTCAAGACGTAAAATTAGCCTTAAGAAGAATCTCTGAAATCCATCAAAAAGATGATGAATCTGAAAATATAGCCTCCAACACTAAAAATATAACGGGAGCTATTATTTTTGACAATGTTTCTTTTAAATATAGTGGAACTTCAAAAAATGTTTTATCAAATCTTTCTTTTAAAATACCTCACAATAAAATAACAGCTTTAGTTGGCCCTAGTGGTTGCGGAAAAACAACCATTCTTAAAACCATTTTAAAATTTTATAATGTTACAGATGGCTCTATTGCTGTTGGAAATACTGATTTTAGCGAAATTAAACATCATGATTGGCGAAAAAAATGCGGCGTTGTTTTACAAGAGGGATTCATCTTTAATGATAGTATTGAAAAAAACATTGTGCTCTCAGAAAAATTTGATGAAAGCAAATTAGAAGCGGCAGCAAAAATGGCAATGATTTATGATTTTATTGCTGGGTGCCCCATGAGATTCCAAACAAAAATAGGAAATGAAGGCATTCAAATCAGTACTGGTCAAAAACAACGGATTCTATTAGCTAGAGCAATCTATAGGAACCCTGAATATATTTTCTTTGATGAAGCAACCTCCGCTTTAGATGCCAAAAATGAAAAGGCCATTTCTAATAATTTAAAAGCTTTTTTTTCCAAAAGAACAGTATTACTTATTGCACACCGCTTAAGTACGGTTCGCAATGCCGATCAGATAATCGTATTATCTAAAACAGGCGAAATAAAAGAAATAGGTACCCATAAAGAATTAATTGAATTTAAGGGGAGTTATTTTGAACTCATTAAAAACCAATTAGAATTAGACAACATAAACTAACTTGCTGATTTTTAATCACTAAACCATAACAAATTATTACTTAAATATATTAACTTTACCTAAATCAAATTTATTAATTATGAAAAATCTACTGCTAGCATTAGTTATATCGTTAAATTTCTACACTATGGAAGCTCAAGAAAACACACAATCTACAACATTTTCAGAAACACAAACATCCACATCAACAACAAAAAACGATAAGATTACAACCAAACACTCCAATAGTTTAACCGCTAAATATGAAAGTAATTTATCTTTAAAAGACTTCAAAGAAGTGCTATCCATTGTGAAACAAGATTTAGGGAAGCCATCAAAAAATAAAAAAGGGATAATGATATGGGAAAACGCTAAAGAAGCTAAAGATCATTACGTGATTTTTTTACAAGAAAATGCTATTTTAATAGATTATACTGGCACCAAAGAACATTCGAAAAACAGAGAAATCATTGTAGAATTAATAAATAGAATAGAAAAAACAAAAGCATCCAAATAACCCGATTACTTATTGTCTCAAAACATTAACAATAAACCCGCTATTTAAATTACAGAAAAGTATTCTCACAATAGCACTATTTTGTAATAATAACAGAAGTAAAACAATCTATTTAATAGATAACACCAAACTACTTATGTTAACTTATCCTTGTTTTTCAAGAGTTTACATTCTAAGTAATAAAAAAAAGCCCCCCAAACAAACAATTAAAAGGAATTCCTTATTTTATTAAATCCGTATTAAACACTATCCAAAAAGAACCCAACAAACTACATTCCAATTAGTTATAAAAAAAAGCACTTTTAAGCCTAAAAAAAATAGGTTATTTAAATTAAAACTACTAATTTTAACAGCAGAAACGACAATTTAGAATCTTTTTTTTCTTTATAAAATAAACTGTCAAACAGCCATCCAGATATATGCCTTCCTGGTAATATCAAGAGACCTTCAACCA
>NZ_JBXVVH010000008.1:0-156818 GCF_057219185.1 Lacinutrix sp. YIN62 | reverse complement strand
GGGGACTTATACTAAACCAATTTTTAGCTATATTTGAAAACAGGATTAGGATATAAATAACCTAACCCTGAAATTTTGAACTTACACACTTTTTAGGATAGTGTCCTTATGAGCGCACTTTTACGCTACCGAACAGAATCAACCTCTCGTGGTAATTTAGAAATTTTGTTTGTTATTTTTATTTTTTTAATAGAGTCTATTTTATTTTGAAGTACTTTGATCGCTGCGTTATTTTTTTCTGTTTCTTTTTGATTTCCTCTTGCATCTATAAAAAGACTACCATCATTTAATCCGTAGGTATTATCAATAATTTTTATATCTTCTACAAAATAATCTCCAATACCTTCACTAGAACGCCAAGCTTCATTTAATTGCTCATAAACATTCTTTTCCCATTGACTCGGATGCTTTACATCAATCCAAACCACATCTCTATACTCACTATCTATCAATGCTAAATCTGGAGTTGCAGCCCCATCAAAATGACCTGAACCGTCACGAATAGCCGCAATTGTTCCTAAAAAAAACAAGCGCTTTCGTCCTGCAATATGCTTAATATAAGGTCTAAATTCAACGGGCTTATTAACGGACCAATCAAATTCTTTTCGAGACTCTATAACTTTTAAAGGCATTGCCGAAACACCTGCATATCCTTGTTTTTTCGAAGCATGATCATAATAATACAATCGATCTGTCCCATCGGCTGGAACAAACACACTATAGGTTAAACTTGTGCGCTCATTACCAACGGGTTCCAATCCAAACCAATGATATAATCCACTATAAGCATCTATATTAGTGCCCGAAAAGTCAAAATCGGTTACAAATGGCTGTTGGTTTTGATCATCGGCTAAATTAGGGATCTTAACGGCTGTTTTCATATTCCAAGGTAAAGGGTCGCTAAATCCTCCTAAAAACTTTAACGATTCGGCTTGTAAACGAGACACTTTTTCTGCCACTGTATTTTGTCTTGTTAAATAGGGGTGGTTTTTCATCGCTTCAGGACTTATATATGTGCCTTTCCCTATTGTTATGCGTTCTATATAATCTTTAAAACTATGCGCACCACTTTCAATAACCATTACGCCTCCAAAAGAGGGATAAGGAAAGAAAAAGCCTTTCCATTTTATTAAACTCACCACTTCTACCCATTGTCCTGAATCGTTTTTCATATAAAAGGTATCACTAGGTTCCATATTGAATAATTGCAATATATTAAACCGTTGTACGACGGCATTGTAAGTATTACGACTAAATCTTAAAGACTCCCCTATCGAGAATGTTACAGGAATACGGTTATTTTTTGAAAATCGTGGAAATGGTGTAGTACTAGAAACAGCAAATACTTCTTCTATATTATCATTTATGCCTTGCCATACATATTTTTCTGAAGGCTGAATGGCCATCGTCCATTTGTTCTCATTTTCAACTCTAACTAAATGAGGTAGCGAAACATCTTTGGTTTCCCCTACACTCTCATTAGCCATAGAAAAAATATTCCGTAACGGTTGTATACGTTCGTTTTGCGTTAATGGCAATTCATTTATTTCTATTCTATTTAAAGTATTAAAAACATTATATGTTTTCATATAATCGTATAGCTTTAAATACCAACCTAAAACATATAAAATCACAAAAAAAAGAGACAACACCCCCAAAATTCTTAAACGTTTTCCTGATGACGGTGTTTTTCTAAATTTTCGAAAACCAAAAAATAAAACGGCAGTACTTAATAGGATTATAAAAATAAATTTTCTAACAAATAACAAAGCTGGTTGATAGTCGTCTCTTAAAAAGAAAAGCGTTATAATTATAACGAGCATTAATAATATAATGATTCGCTTTTGCTTGCTGCCTTTGTTCCAATAATTTTTTAACATCGTTTTACTATCTTTTTATAGAAATATATTTTTAATCTTTAGCCTCATACAACCTAGATAAATCAAGGTCTTACCAACGTTACTCAAAAGTAATAATTGCATAATTTTTACATATAGCCTTTATCTTTTAACCGCTCCCTAGCACTTTTTTTCTTTTGTGCTTCAGGCACTTTACTCGAGGCTTTCGCTTCTGATTTTGGCATATCACTCTGAGTTATATCGTCAATAAAACCCTTTCCTTTGTTTAAAGTATGATGTACCATATCTGATAACACTTCTGACTTATCGTCAATAATATTACTAGATTTTATTATAAACTGAGACAAATATGTTCCTGTAAGCGTTCCTACGATACCGGATACGAACATAGATATAACATTAATATGTATAGGAATTAAAAATTGAAATACGAGTATTACGATTAAAAATAGAGCAGTTATAAAAACAATTCTCAATATTAAATCTTGCTTATAAACAAAGCCTTTGGGGTCTTCTAATTTCATTTGAAGTGCTTTAGAATTAAATATTTTATTAAAAAAACGATATAATCCATTTCCCTTAGACTCTCTCCAATAGAGTAATATTCCAAACAGTATAGCTGCTATAAATACAATAAGGTCTAGTGTCATAATATTAATTTGTTTTTATTACTAAGTGCGTTTCCTATAAAATTAGTCTCCCATTTCTAAATATTGTTACTAATGATATTTATAACCCAATCTTTTAAAGAATCATCCCAAGTCTTGTACGTCTTATAAAACTGTTCCTTATCATACCAATACATAAACAAAACGTCCTTAGGAGCGACATTTACTAACAACTTCCATATTAAATCGTGATGCCTTACACTAATCGATGAGTGCGGTTTATGCAATGCCTCAAATAGTTTTGTATCTATAATATCTGTAATCTTATATTGGTTACTGGTTTCCTGCTTTTCTAGATAGCGCTCTACACTCATAACGCGCTTACGAGTATTTAAATTAATTTTATTCAAATAACTTTTAAACAACACATTATCAATCAATATTTTCTGAATAGGATGTTCTGTCTTTTCTAAAACTTTAGCAAATTCATATTTTTTAATACGTTCATATCTCGGTTGCCTTACAACTTCTTCCAAGTCATATTCTATAATATCGTGGCTTCTCAATTTATCCATTAATTCGTACTGAGAAATATGGTAAATCAAAACACCAGTAAGCGTATTTTTTATGGCTTCCTCATAATTTTTTTTAGTTTCGAAAACAACGATGGGCATAATAAAATCTCGCAACAAATATATACCTCCGAAAGCTTTAGTATAGAATGAATTTGTTGTATACTGAAGTTCATACAAATCTAAATCCCTATGTCGTAAATCGCCATAATTTTTAGCCAACTCTAATAATTGTTCTTGTAAACTTTCATCTATAAAATTATTCCCTTCTTTAAATTTCTCTATGAGATATAATTGTTGCTTTTGAATCTTATCCAAATCATTTATTAAATGAAAACGTATCGCTACTTTATCATATTTTAAAAGATCTAAGGGTTCATAAAACGCATCAATACTCTGATCAAAATCTAAACAAATAGCACAATCTCTGGTAATATCCTCAATTTTATTTCTATGCGTTTTAAACACATATTGCATCATTTCTCTATCAAAAGAATGAAATGGCTCATACAATGGCTTTCCTTTTTGTAATGGTGAAATAATAATACCATGTAGGTTCGCTTCTCCATTATTTAAATAATGAAGGTCTTCTTTTTCTGCTGCAATTTCAGGGCTCCACCCGATGCCATCTATAGAAAAGGTTTTCAGTTCTGTTTTTGTAAACCCTAGTTTTATCAAGCATTTATTATAACGTTCCACAAGCTTTCCGCTTATTGGAATTAATTCACTTCTGTATAGATTCGCTATTTTTAATTTTTGCATCGCCAATTATAAGTTGTCGTTTTCTAAAATATGGAATATTCACTCTTTAATATTGAATTTACCATTCAAAAAATATTTTTCATTATGCTTATTTATTAAATGCCGCTCTTGCCTTTAAATCTATATTCATTTGATTTATCTTTGCGTCTACTTTGCGTTTAAAATCTGTATCTGCAATGGTTGCCACTTGATCTAAATAACGCACGACTTCTTGCCTTCTAATCTCTGAAAAATTTAAACCTTTCATATTAGCCTTCATTAATTCCTGAAGCATATTAAATTTGGTCTTATAATTCTTTTTAAAATAAATTTCGGGGTTATCAAACCAATCATGTTCCAAATCAAAATCTGTTAAACGCATTGAGATTGCAGATTGTATGTTTCTAACGTCTCTAGAAGAGAAAAACGGAAATATTTTTTGTATTTCTTTGTATAAGTTGGCATAAAATAAATGATCCTTAGCCTTGTACACGCGTTCTACTTTTGAATATGCTTCAAGGACACTTGCTTCTGATGGTTTTTCGACTGCCTTTAAAATATCTCCTCTGTTTTTTGCCAAGCCTTGATCTTGTAAAAAAGCATATTTTTTTGGACTAACCATATTCACAAAATCTGGCAGTGTTTTATCTAATTTTTTCCACCATAAATAATCTTGATCCAAGAAATCGTGTGTTGTTCTTGCGCCATCGATTTTAAAGCGCCCTTGAACACGAGAAATGACAGCTTTATCTAGCGTTTCTGGTAGATTGGTAAATAAGCCAATAGTACTATTTCCATGATTAACGGCATAAGCCCCTTCTGTATAGCGTAAAAAAACACCTATTATTTCTTTAACCCCAGCAGAAACACCTTGTGTTGTGCGTTCTTGTAAATTATTTTCGGCATCATCTATTGGTGCGAATATTAATTTTGAAGACGTTTGCATTGGTTTCATCCATGCCACCATTTTCTCGGCAGAGCCTCCTTGAAAGGTACTTATTAATGTATCTGGCATAGGATGAAACAAAAAAGGAATCTCCAGGTTGTCGCAATGCGTTTTTAATCGAGTTGCAATGGCCGAAATTAACATACTTTTTCCTGTACCTGGAATTCCATATCCCATAAATACAGGCATAAAACCGCCTAATTCCTGAAAAGGGTTTTTCTTTGCTTCAAAATCATAGCTTAACATCCGTTCTGTTAAACGTCTCGCAAAATGCTTTGCGTCTCTATTTCCTACAATTTCTTCAAAATTTACCTTATTAAACACTATACTTTTTGCTGTTCCAGCGAATACATTATTCCAACCAGATATTGCAAATTCTGAATTTTCTAACTTATAGGAACGGTCCTCGATAGTTTCTACATATTCCAAACTCCCTTTGCGTAATAAAATTTCGGCTATTAAAGCCTCATAATACACTACTGTAAAATCGATAACATCTTTATCTGTATTTATAACCTCTGGATGACTCAAGTATTTATCAAAATAGAATAGACTACATGCCACGCCTTTTAATGGCGATAAGAACGAGACTTCTGGAAGGCCTGCAAATTTTTGCTTCATCACACTTAAATCCTCTGATGCAAAAGGCTTTAGATTATGTAAAATATGGTATGCTGTTGCAAATAACATAAATGCTGTTGCCGTATGTATTTTACTTTCAAATTCTCGTTTTCCATTAGAATTCAAAGTTGACTTACGTTCATTTAACGCAGACAAACCTGAGGCATCATAATAACTGTCCTTTATCCAAAGCCCTATGGTTAAGCCTTCTTGTACTGCATATAACGTTTGGTTTAAACGCATTGGTAAAGCTACAGAATCGGGTAACAAACGTTTTTTTAACGCCAGTACTGTTTTAGAAACTGAAGTCGTTGTACTTGTGCCTCTTCCCGAATTAGCTCTAGACAAGTACAGCAATATAGACTCCGCTTTAGCTTCTTTATCTTTATTTTTAGCTCGTTCCCCTTGTTCCCATTGTACACTTTTTAAATATCCACTAGCTGTCTCGCGAAGAAGATCTAATTCACTTTGTTTTATAGGAAAGGTTGAGTTATGTTCCATTTTTTATTACAGAATATTAATTTAAAGTTTATTAATTTTTAAATCCGAAATTTGAAAAGGTGGTTTAGCCAGCCCATTCATTATATTTGCGTTTTTGCTATATAATAATTGAATAATACGATGTGGTGCAAACACATAATTTTGTGTTAATACTGAATCCCATTTTTGCATAATTTGTTTTGAAAAATAGCCCCCTTCTTTAAACGCCCCTTTAGACGACACCTCATCTATTTTAAGAGATACTGCATAGGATTCAATAGGTATTTCCTTTTTAGATATACTTTCTAAAAGCGTCTGTGTCAATTCATTTTCGCTCTTTGCAAACACGTTGTGAACGGGTCCCAAATCAATACGTTTTAATTGCTTTGGTTTTACATTCTTTAATTTTCGATCGATGCCGTATGCCATTGTATCTAATGGCATTTTACGATCGGCCACTGTTTTTAAGACATCATAAATACTACTTTTTTCATTTAAAGGATCTTGACCTTCATAGTCGAAATACATAAAACAAATAAATGGCCTATTTAAGGACACATCGTAAAAACTCCAACTCGTTAAATAACCTGCTGATGTGTTTTCTACCGCTTTTATAATTTTACCTTGAACAAAACGGTTAAAAATATATTTATGTTCAACAGATGTATAATAAACGATAGATGCTGCCTGAAAAAGTTTATCTTTTCTTATAGCTTGCTTTTTTCGTAATAACTGATCTAAGAATTCTTCCTGTAACTCGCTTACATCTTTTAGCTTGTTTATATAATTATCGCGAAGGGACAAATCGTTATACAAATAACGAAACTCTAAATAGTTCGGAAATCCAGAATCTGTTAAATCCACTTTCATATTATCTTCCGCGTCATACATATACTTAATACGCATAGCTTCTATGGAATATAATAGTAAGTCACAATATTGTTTAAAGAAAATTAACTCTTGAGGGCTTCCTAATTTATTATACTGTACACTTACAATTAGCTCTTTTAATGCAAAATCTACTATTTTATGATAGAACACATATTGCTTTTTAGCATCTAAAGTAGCCGAATCTAAAGGTGTTACGATATGATTTATTGACATTCTCTATATAATAATTAAAGTAAATGGTTTCCCTTTCCTTCTATTGCTTTTAATTACAAAACAATCTCAAACCTGTTAAATATTTCTCACAAATGTTTCTTTTTTCAAAAACACAAATTAACTTAGTAAATCGCTATCTTCAGCTGTTGTCTTCTTAGGCGTAGACACCGTATCGTTTTCATTTTTATTTACCGCATAATAATCCTCAAAAAGCGCTTTCATATCGATACCATAACGTTCTGCAAAGTTCTTTTGAATAGCTTCATCTTTAGAACGAATTTCATGTAATGCTTCGGCATAACTTCCATAAACACCTTGCATAACTTTTTCGTGTACTGGAATATTATCCATCATTTCTTGTCGTGCCCTTGCACTTGCAGAATGCATAGATGCTAATGTTTCTCCTATATGCTCATCGGTTTTAACTCCTAAATGCTCTAGGATTGCAGCAAATTCTTGATCTGTTCTTGCTTTTAAAGCCACAACATAACCATCGTAATATTTAAGGCGTTCTTCTGTATCACTTTTTAGTTTAGCTCTATGTGTTTGTAAATTACTTCGCAAAGAGGTTAAAACTTTTATTGTTAAGTTGTGTTTATGCACGAAACTATCTTTTGAAGCTGCTAAAGTGGTGTAGGCATTTTTAAGGCCTTCTAATCCTTCAATTTTTTGTTCTAATCCTGTCATTTTACCAATAGCTTCCGAATACGCTGTAGATTGCTTATCGGCAATGTCTTCTAATTCTTGACGCGCTTGTTTTAACAAAGCATATTGTTCTTCTAACGTCGCTTCTACTTCCTTCTTCTTCTCTAGAGCTTTGGTATGATTTTTAGACGCCTCTACAATAGCACCTTTAAGCTTCTCCTCGACCTCCTTAATTTCTACTTCACGATTTTTCAATCGCGTTACGGCTGCTTGAGATTTATATGATAATTCACTTAACAACGTTTGTACATCTGCACTTTCTATACGCTCTTGAAACATTGATTTTGCCTTATTATCTGCACCAGACCTTACATTCTCAGCAACTTTCAATACATCTGTAGCGTTCGCTATTTTACTTTTTCTTCCCCAAAGATTGTTCCACCATGTGTTTGGCATTTGTTCTGCATCTTCTAATGCAATCTTAGCGCGTTCTAATGCCTTTTGAGCATCGTCTATAACTTTTTGTTCTGTTTCATTTAGTGCCGAGAAACGTTCAAAAAGAATACCAACCTCATCTTGATAATCTGTTAAATCTTTAATAGCATCTAAAAGAGAGGTTCTGTCTTTCTCTGCCATTTGTACAACGTCGTCTAAGGTTGCATTTAATATTTTCTGACGATTTTCAGGGTCCTTCTCTTGAGCAAGTTTAGATTTCATTGTATCTATAGCCTTTCCCCAATTTACATCTACTTTCTCTTTTTTTTCGTTAGCATTAGTTTCTAATAAATCAAAATCATCAGACATAATATATTTAATTTTAATGGTTGAACAGAATTAAGTTTAGCAATTTCGCTAAAAAATATTAGTTGTAAAATAGTTACACTCAATTTATAAGTACTCTCTTTTTATTAATTGTTACATTTTTTTCAAAGTGTTTTATTTCCTTTTGTATACTTATATAAAAGATTAAAAGTGCATTATTTAACAGTATACTTCTACCCTTTATATTAAAACAAACACGAATCAAATTGAACACATAAAGTTAAGATGAGCTGCTATTTTTACAAATGCGCTTAATTTTTAAATGAAAAAGAAATAATTTTCAAGCACTTATAAGTGCATAAAAATAAAAAAAGCAGATCTATAAGCCGGATTCTGTACTCTTTCGAGCCCTTATCATTTATCTACATGAACCATTACTGGCACACTTTAGCTGTCTACCCTCCAACAATCGCGCGTGCACGCTCAAACGTTGGTATACATGACATTGCACCTAATAGAGTTTACCTGGTTTCACTACAGCATTACCTGTACATACTTTCTGTTGCACTTTTCCTAGCCTTACGACTGGTGGCCATTAACCACTATATTGCACTACGGTGTCCGGACTTTCCTCATCTTAATAACTTATAAGACGCGATAAGGCGATCTGCTTCTTGGCAAAAGTAAGACAAAAAAAATCGCCTAGAAACAGTTTCTAAGCGATTTTTTAAAGTTAGTATTTAGCACTGTTTAATTAATTGGTATGAACGCCTGTATTTTATAAAATTCCTTACTTGTTCCTAAGTCTGTAGCCAAGTTTGGTCCTGCAGCAAATCGAAACCAAACCCCGTTGTTTAAGGTCGCCTTTACATAGCCTCCTAACCATTGGTATATATGGTCCTCATTTTCACCATTTTCTGTTCTAACTTGTGTAAAACTCTCATAGAATGCTCCAAAGGAAAAATGTTCGCTAACCTTATAACCTGGTACAATCCAATTTAATACCAGATCTCTCGTAGCATCTCCGTTCCCTTTTCTAAAAGACTTGTACCAAGCCAAGTAACTATCTAGCTCAAATCGTTTTGAATTATACAACACCAATACACTAGGTATAATAGCTTCTCCTATTGTTGTCTCTGTACTATTCGACATGAATTTACCATGACCGAATCCTAACGTAGGATTTACGTACCATTTATTCAATTTAAACCCTAATCCAACTCCTGTCTCTAAAAACAAATCGCTTCCTGTTAATCCTCCAAAACTAGGATTATTCCAAAATACACTATAAAAAGTCAAGTTTTTTTTATCGTCTAGTTCATAGTTTCCTAAAAAAACATTGGAAAAACCAGCCACACTATTGTGTATTGGCATTATAGCGAAACTTGTTTTTTTCTTTTCTTTTCCCTCACTATTAGAGTCTTGTGCATAAGTAAATTGTGCTATCAAAGCCAATGCAATAATTATTATTCTTTTCATAATCTTAATATTTAGTTTAATGGTTAATTATTTTTTAATTGTTTTAAACCCTTTAAAGTCAGGATTTCTTTTTTCTATAAAGGCTCTCATACCTTCTTTTTGATCTTGAGTAGCAAACAAACTATGAAATATACTTCGTTCGAATAGGAGGCCTTCTTTAAGTCCTATTTCTTCAGCTCTATCCACAATTTCTTTTACTCTTCGTGTTATTGGTTTACTATAACTAGAAATGGTTTTTGCTACTTTTAGGGTTTCCTCTAAAAGTGTTTCGGTTGAAAACACTCTAGATACTAAACCAGCTCTTTCGGCTTCAATAGCATCAATAAATTTCCCTGTTAGAATCATGTCCATTGCTTTTGCTCTACCAATAAGTTTTGTTAATCGTTGAGAACCTCCAATTCCAGGGATAACACCTAATTTTATTTCTGGTTGTCCAAATTTTGCATTTTCTCCAGCAAAAATTAGATCACACATCATAGCTAATTCGCAGCCTCCTCCAAGAGCATAACCAGATACTGCGGCTATTTTAGGCGTTTTTATATTTGCGAATTGCTCCCAGCCTGCAAAGAAGTCTTCAGCCATCATTTCCAGATAGGTTTTATTTATCATTTCTTTAATATCGGCTCCTGCTGCAAATGCTTTTTCATTGCCTGTAATTATAAAACAACCTATATTAGGATCTTTATCGAGCCTTTGCATAGTGTTTACCATATCGACCATTACAGCTGTATTTAAAGCATTTAGATCTTTGGGACGGTTAAGTTGTAGCACTACAACCCCTCCATAATGTTTTTCTATTATGTTCATCGTTATGTATTTGAAAAGTTAATTCTATTTAGGAATCCCAAATGGCTCCATAAGCAGGTATGCCGTGAATTTCCATACCATGTACCACCTGCCAGGTTAATTTTTTATTAGAAATACAGATTACGGCCTCTGCATTAAATTCTTTATAGGCTTTATAGGCTAATTTTACCATATCTGGCTTTCCGTGAGAATCGGTATTCCAAATAATAGCATTGGGTTGTACATCTAAAATTTCGTCTACCAAATCATCACCATACGTTTTTCTTGGGTTTCTGGTTGCCCAAACTAATCTTGAAGGCACTTCTTTTGATAATAAATGAGGAATACAAGGTCCTATACCACTTCCTGTTGCTATCCAAACAACACGTTTAAATAATTTCTCTATATTACCTACTCCCGCCGTTGGAATCCCTTTAACCCAAAGATGAGAAGGTAAATCATCTATTAAATTTCCCGTCCAGTCTCCTGCTCTAGATATAGTTAATCGAAACCCTTCCTTTCCTGGTGCTGGTACATTAGCAAAAGAATGCCATTCTCGCAATGGACTTCTGCTTATTGTTGTAGATGATCCTGCAAATGGCGTTACTCCATAATTAAAATTCACCAAAACAACATGTGAAGATGGATTTACAACCTCTACGGGTACTTTTTTAAGATGCAGCCAAGGAATTATAATACTTATTGTTATTAATAATAAGGCCCAAAACCCCATTGCAGATGTTAACGCTTCTCCATAACCTAATTCTCCTTTATGAAGTTTCACAAACACTAATGTTTGTACCCAAAATAAGGCCAATGCCATCCAACCTCCAAAGCGATGAGTTAATTCAAACCTATTATGAAACTTAGCTCTATTTTTAGGCAATGCCATAATCACCATTAAGACGAGTACTAGAATTATACTACTAGTTACTAATACTAATGCAGAGGAAACACCTTGTAAATTGTATAGCCATGCATAAAAAACCGAACCTACAAAAATGGCATACCAAATTGTTCCGGCTATATTTCCTCCCATATGAATACCTCCAAAGTGGTAAATTTTTGCTGCTGCCCACCTAATAGTTAATGGCCATGATGTTGGAATACTTGTTGCTATTTTAAACAATAGGTTAACAACATATTGCTGCCTAATTAAAATGGCTATTGTAATATTAACAATGGTAATATTCGCAATTATTTCCAATGCAATTCCGTCACTACGCCACCAATTCCCTGTTGTTAGCCCGTATATTAAAACCCCTATATTAACTATAGTTACTAATGTTATTAGCCTATTGTATTGCATTAAGGATGGTTTTTTCCATATGCGCTTATAATAAGGTTGCTTAGGAGGCATAACCACGTCTTCAAAATTAATATGCGCCCTTTCCTTTTCTTTCTTTTTTACTATATCTTTATTAATTACTTCCATCACATTTCTTTTTTTCTAGTTGTTTTTTTGCCAAATTCATTAAGAATCTCTTGTTTATTTTTCCTCTATTTGTTTTTGGCAACTCATTCAATGCGATAATCACTTCTGGAACACAATAGTAAGGCAAAGCTTTTAGCACTTTATCCTTAGCCTCTGCTTCTGATATTGTTTCTGGGCTTACAAAAGCAACTAGGGTTTTAGAGTCATATTTTAAAGCTACAGCTCGTTTACAGGTAGGAATAGTCTCCAAAACATTAGATATAGAATCTAATTCAACCCTAAAACCTTTAACCTTAACTTGATCATCCACACGTCCAAAATGTTCCAATTCTCCGTTTACAGTCCATCTTCCAAGATCGCGAGTTCGAAACATCTTATGGCCTTGTCCTAAAAATGGATCTGCGACATAACGTTCCCTATTTAAAGGGCCATTACCTATGTAACCTAAAGACACGCAATGACCGCCAGCCCACATTTCTCCGACTTCACCTATAGCGCAAGGTTTTTTATTTTTATCTAAAATATAAACGGTATTATTTGGTGTTGGCTTCCCTATGGTTAGCAATTCATCAGACGGGTAGTAACGCTGTGCTGTATTTACAATTGTTGTTTCTGTTGGGCCACATGAATTATAAAATGCGCAAAACATACTCCATTGATCGGCCAAATATTTAGGGCAAGGTTCTCCTGCTACTGCTGCAATTTTTATGTTTTTACATTTGTTTATATCTAATGTGCTAAGAATTGTTGGCGTTGCAATTATAACATCTACCTTTTCGGCAGTTTCTTGAATACTCTTACCGCGTATAACTAAACTAGCGCCATTGGCTAAACAGCCTAAGATTTCCCAAACAGCCATATCGAATGCAATACTTAAAATCTGTCCTACTTTTAATCCCGGTCGCATCCCTAGGTTTCCTGGAGCTGTTAAAAGTATATTACAAATATTGCGATGTGAAACTTGAACGCCATTAGCGATTCCTGTTGTTCCTGAAGTAAAAATAACAAAGGCTTTATCGGTATCTTCTATAGCTTCCTCAGGAGTAAACAAGACGCCTACACTCGTAGGAAATTTATAAGGTCGTTTTTTTACTTCGTCTATTAAAATACTTTGGCTAGAGTTTATTTGAGGGATTTGATCTTTAAATTTAGATTCTGTTAAAACAATTTTTATTGAGGCAATATCTATTATATGCTTCAATTGTTCTTCTGGTACGACACCTACATGCTGCGGAACATAAGCTGCTCCAACTTTTAAAATAGCAAAAATACCAATAACCATAGGAATAGAGCGTTGTAAAAACAAACCAACATTGTCTCCCCGTTTAACTCCATTTTTAACCAAAACCCCAGCCAATTTATTAGCCTGATAATTAAGTTCTTTATATGTTATGGTGTCTCCTAAATGCGATACTGCTATACTATCTGGCGTGCCTCTTGCATAGAATTCAAAGGAATGATGGATGCATCTAAATGGGAGTTCTACCTTAGGGCCAAAACCAAAGCGTTTAAAAAACACTTGCTCTTTAGGGGTTAAGGTCTGTAGCTGATTATTCAAATAATTGTTAATACTAGCTTTTACTTTAATTTTTTTTTCTGTTTTACTTTTTAAATAAGCATAATTGTCTTTTTGATCGTTATTTTTCATTTAGTATGAGGGAATTAAAATTATTACGTAGCAAAACTAGGTTCGAAAAAACTACTGTCCTGTTCGTTTAGTAACATTTAAATATTTTTTAAATGAGTACTTTGTAAGGTTTTATTAATTTTTAACTACTAAAATTAGTTTGAACTCTAGCTAGTTATTCTTAGATATCAATTATAAAAAAACACATTAAAACACTCGTTTTTAACCCTGTATCAGCATTTATATTAAATAACAATTCTGTTCTTTCAGTTATATATATGTTAATAACTCTTGATTAATTTAAATCTTAATAAGATTAAGTCTTATCGTATTTTTTTAACTTTGCTGCGTAGTAAATTCAGTAAATAACAATGGAACACTTTGTAGTATCGGCTCGTAAATACAGACCTCAAAATTTTAAGGATGTTGTTGGACAACAAGCGATCACAAATACGTTATTAAATGCTATTGAAAATAATCATTTAGCGCAAGCATTATTATTTACAGGACCTCGAGGTGTTGGAAAAACAAGTTGTGCCCGTATTTTAGCCAAAATGATAAACAGCGATGGCACAGAAACTAATGATGAAGATTACGCCTTTAATATTTTTGAATTAGATGCCGCCTCTAATAATTCGGTTGATGACATTAGAAACCTAACAGACCAGGTTCGCATCCCACCCCAAGTAGGAAAATATAAAGTTTATATTATAGATGAGGTACATATGTTATCTCAAGCTGCTTTTAATGCCTTTTTAAAAACATTAGAAGAACCCCCAAAACATTGTATTTTTATACTTGCAACTACAGAGAAACATAAAATAATTCCTACCATACTATCCCGTTGTCAAATTTTTGATTTTAAACGCATTACTGTTAAAGATGCTAAAGCGTATTTAAAATACATTGCTAAAGAGCAAGACATTACTGCTGATGATGATGCCTTGCATATTATAGCTCAAAAAGCAGATGGGGCAATGCGTGACGCTTTGTCTATTTTTGATCGTGTTGTCAGTTTTTCTGGAAACAACCTAACAAGGCAAGCCGTTACCGAAAATTTAAATGTATTAGATTACGAAACTTATTTTACAAGCACTGACTATATATTAGAGAATAAAATTCCTGAACTTCTCATTCAATTCAATGAAACCTTATCCAAAGGATTTGATGGTCATCATTATATTGCAGGTTTAGCCTCTCATTTTAGAGACCTTTTGGTTTGCAAGAATCCATCAACCATACCTTTATTAGAAGTTGGCGAACAAACTAAAGCAAAGTATTTAGAACAATCGAAAAAAGCATCGCAAGATTTTTTACTAAAAGGTATTGATCTCGCTAACGACTGTGATCTCAAATATAAAACCAGTAGAAATCAACGATTACTCGTTGAACTATGTTTAATGCAACTTTCCTCTATCACTTTTGATGGAGAAAAAAAAAATAGCAAACATTACATAATTCCACCGTCTTACTTTAGAAAAATAGGTATCACGCCTATCCCTGTTTCTAAACCTAAAAAAGACGCTAGCACTAATGCGTCTTCAATTGAAAAGGAACAAAAAAGCACTATCGTTTCTAAAGGGGGCGTAAATCCTGCTTTTCAAGCCGTAAAAACACCTCCAAAAATTGTTTTAAACAGAAGTAAAAGGCTTAGTTCCGGCCTCTCCTTAAGTAGTATTCGTGCAAAAAAAGAACACCAAATAAAACAAATGGATGTTGTGGTAGATGAAGAGAATCTGCCACGAGAACCTTTTTCTGAAGATGAACTTATAGAAGCTTGGAACACCTTTATAGAGCGTTTAAGAAAAGATGGAAAAATGAACCTTGCCTCGATTCTAGGCATTGACAGACCAAAATTAAAAGGCACCACAATACATATAGAGTTCCCTAACTCAACCAACAAAGTCGAGGTTGAGCGCCAACAATTTGATTTAATGCAGTTTTTACGTAAGACTTTAAGTAATTATGATATTAGTTTAAGCATTAGCATTAATGAAGAAATACAGAAAAAATTTGCTTATACTCCTGATGAAAAATATGAAAAACTAAAAGAGATAAACCCTAATATAGAACTCTTACGTAATCTTTTCGATTTAGATATTTAAATATGGCTTACAGAACATAAGATGAACAAATTACTAATCATATTATTAACTGCTACTATAGGATTGATTAGCTGTGATGGTAGTAAACGTGCTAAGAAAACAAACCCTGAACTTTTAAAAGCGCATCAGCTTTTAGATCGTTTTTCTGAATATGTGAAATATATACCAGATGGATATACTGAAAAAGTTACAGATACCATTTTAAATAATGGATTTAAAGTAAAAATAAAAACATATTCGGATATGGAATCCTCTGTATTACAAACCACAAAAAAAGAGACGATAACTCATAAGCATTTTTTTAGGACATTTATTTCTGAGGTCTCCATTTACAAAAACGAAACACTGCTTTTTAATGAGACCATAGACTCTCTTTTTTTAAAAAAACATACTATAGATGCTAAAAACATTGAAAAATCTATAATTAAAGAGGTCGCTGTAGATCATGAAAAATCCTTAGAAACTAATACAATATATTTAACTATTTCTAATTGCATTCCAAGAACAGCAAATTGTTCTCATCTCTATTTAATTATAGACCAAAACGGTAGCTATCAATTACAAAAAAATAATTATAATTATGCTAGGACTTAAATTACCAACAGATCCACGTTGGGTAAATATAGTAGAAAAAAACATAGAAGAGATTCTAACAGATCATGCTTTTTGTGAGCAAAAGGCCGCTAGTACAGCTATTTCTTTAATCGTTAGTTTTCCAGAGTATACAGATTTAGTACAAGAAATGATAGCCTTGGTTAAAGAAGAAATAAGTCATTTTAAAATGGTTCATGATAAAATTATAGAAAATGGCTGGACACTAGGTAGAGACCGTAAGGACAGCTATGTTTCACAGCTCATTACCTTTTTTCCAAAAGGCGGTAGTAGAACAACACAACTAGTACACAGGTTATTATATGCCGCTTTAATAGAAGCTAGAAGTTGTGAACGCTTTAGATTGCTTTCTGAAGAATTAGAAGATAAATCTTTAGCTGAGTTTTATAAAAATCTAATGGTTAGTGAAGCAAATCATTATACGATGTTCCTAGGCTTTGCTAGACAATATGGCGTAAGAGAAGAAGTAGATAAAAAATGGCAAGATTTATTAACTTTTGAGGCTGAGATTATGAAGGATTTAGGCAAATCTGAAACAGTACATGGTTAAGGTTTCATCTTAAATAAAAGCAATCATTTAAACACGCTATAATAATAATTTGTTTATATTTAATATTAATTATAACTAATTCACCCCCAAAAATGAAATATTTAACAATTATCCTACTTACAATCAGTGCCTTTTCAACAAAAAACCTCACTACAAACGACAATATAGACTTTCTTGTAGATGGTAGATGGAATGTAGAAATGATACAAAAGGGAGACCAAAAAACAAACATTCCTTTTAAAGAACAAGCTCTTTTTTATATGCAATTTAAAAGTAATGGCAAATATATTATGGCTTCTCCTAAAGGGAAAGAAACTTCAACTTGGAAATATATTAAGACCTCTAACAGCATAGCATTAAGTGATAAGGGAAATACTAAAATGAAGGTCATTTCTATTTCCAAAGATAAATTAGTCTTAAATACTTTATATCAAGATGCAAAAGTTACACTTACAATGCATCATTTGCCCAGGGACTAAAATAACGAGACAAAGTAAAAGTTAACATTATAATTCAAGATAATTTTATGTTTTATTACAAGAAATTATCTTGAATTTTTTTACAAATAATATTTTTAAATAAAACTTTGTATTGCCAATTCATAACTTTGTAAACCAAAGCCTAGGATAACACCTTTAGCATTGGGAGAAACATAAGATTGGTGTCTGAATGCCTCTCTAGAAAAAGTATTAGAGATATGAACTTCTATAACTGGAGTTTCAATTGCTTTAACAGCATCTCCTATTGCGACTGAAGTATGTGTATAAGCAGCAGCATTTAAAATAATACCATCATAATTAAAGCCTACCCCTTGTAATTTATCTATTATTTCTCCTTCTATATTGGATTGAAAATAATCTAAACTTATATTAGAATATTTTTCTTTTACTGTATTCAAAAATTCTGTAAAAGATAAGCTCCCATAAATGTTTGGTTCGCGTTTCCCTAATAAGTTTAAATTAGGGCCGTTAATAATAATTAATCGTCTCACAATACACAAATTATAATTTAATAAAAGTAAAACTATTGTTTAACCAAAAACACAAATAATAACCTTAAATAGCTTCAATTAAAATTGAAGCTATTTTTTTAGCTATAAATTTATTTACGACACGCGTTCTATTTTAGCTCCTATAGCTTGCAAACGTTCAACAATATGTTCATAACCTCTATCTATTTGTTCGATATTATGAATAGTTGATGTTCCTTTTGCAGATAATGCAGCTATTAATAATGAAATTCCAGCTCTAATATCTGGAGAAACCATAGTCGTTGCCTTTAACTGTGATTTAAAATCATAGCCCATTACTGTTGCTCTATGCGGATCGCAAAGAATAATTTTTGCCCCCATATCTATTAGTTTGTCTACAAAAAACAAACGGCTTTCAAACATTTTTTGATGTATCAATACTTCACCTCTTGCTTGTGTAGCAACCACTAATACAATACTCAATAAGTCTGGAGTAAAGCCTGGCCATGGCGCATCTGCTATAGTTAAAATAGAACCATCTATATAGTTTTGAATTTCATAGCCCTCGTTATGTTCTGGAATATAAATATCATCTCCTCTTTTTTCTAAAGTAATTCCCAATTTAGCAAATACATTTGGGATTTGACCTAAATCGTCCCAGCTTACATGTTTTATGGTTAGCTCACTTTTGGTCATTGCAGCTAAACCAATCCAACTTCCAATTTCAATCATATCAGGAAGCATTCGATGCGTTGTTCCTCCTAAATCCTTAACACCAACGATGGTTAATAGGTTAGATCCTACGCCAGAGATTTTAGCCCCCATTCGGTTTAGCATTTTACACAACTGTTGCAAATAAGGCTCACAAGCAGCATTATAAATTGTTGTTGTACCTTCGGCAAGTACCGCTGCCATAACAATATTAGCTGTTCCAGTTACAGAAGCTTCATCTAGAAGCATATCGACTCCTTTTAATCTTTCGGCTTCTACCCCATAAAAATAATCTTCACGATTATATCTAAATTTAGCACCTAGATTAATAAACCCTTCAAAATGAGTATCTAATCTCCTGCGTCCTATTTTATCTCCTCCTGGCTTAGGAATATAACCTTTACCAAAACGCGCTAAAAGAGGGCCTACAATCATAATAGAGCCTCTTAATCCTTTGCCTTCTTCTTTAAATTTTTCAGACTCCAAATAGTCTAAATCTAAATCATTAGCTTGAAAAGAATAAGCGCCTTTTTCTAATTTATTAATTTTTACACCTAAATTTCCTAAAAGCACAATTAACTTATTGATATCTATAATATCAGGAATATTATGTATTGTAACAATTTCTGGCGTTAAAAGTACAGCACATAATATTTGTAGTGCTTCATTTTTTGCACCTTGAGGTTGGATTTCGCCTTTTAATTTATGGCCTCCTTCAATTTTAAATGTTCCCATATACTATGTTAATAGCGCTTTTTATTACGATTGGAATTATTATTTTTTTTGTGTGGTCCTTTTTTAGCATTGGTATACTTTTTCTTAGCATTGCTACGCAATAAACTGGTAGAATCTCTAAGCTCTTCTTTAGCATCCTTTAAATTTATCTCTCCTTTGGACAGTTCATACAAATGATCGAATATCACATAATCTTCTACAGTATCCTTATTCCAATTGAGAAAACATTTTTTCATATGGTTTGCAATAGTATACGTTAACGCTTCTTTCATTTCCCCTTCCTCCCAAGTAATGGCAACATCGATCATTGTTTTTATGTTATTCCCATAAAAACGATATTTAGGGAAATTTTGAGGATATTCCAACACTTCTGGTCTCTCTTCCAAAGCTTCCTTTGAAGGCTTGTCGTAAGGACAGTCTGCATCTAATTCAAACTTAGACATTATAAACAATTGATCCCAAAGTTTATGTTGAAAGTCTGGAACATCGCGTAAATGCGGCTGTAAATTTCCCATTACCGCTATTATAGCCTTAGCGACTTTGTTTCGTTCTTCTTTGGTTTCGCGTGTTTTGGCAAAATTCACCATTTTCTGAACATGTCGTCCATATTCTGGAATAATTAAATGCTCGCGCTCTGTATTGTATTCTATATCGTATATCAAAATTAAAAGTGTAGAATTAATGTCTTATGCATTGAAGTCTCTATGCTTGCGCAAAATACAAAAAATTGTTTATAGTTTATGTTAATCTATAGTTATTAATAACTAATCGCTTAAAATAAACATAATAAACTAAAAAACAATACATTAAAGTGAGATTACCCCTTCTACTTTTTCAGTTACTTCTAAATATTTTTCAATCACGCCATCAGGATTCTTCATTGATACATTTATAGAAATGCTAGTATATTTTCCATTACTAGATTCTTTTGTTTTAATTACAGCACCTATATTATCGAATATCTCCTCAATTTTGGCAATTTCTTTTTTTTCAGATTTAACTATAAATTTGTATAAATATTCTGAAGGCCATAAAGAAGTCTCATACAACTGCTCTCTAAGTTTTTCATAAAATGCCTTGGGGTCTTGTTGCTTACTCATATACTTTATATTAGTCTGCAAAGATAGTATTTACTTTGCATTTTTTTTATACCATTTAAATTCCGAATTTTACAGTCAAAAATCTTACCAAAATTGAATACAAAGAAAATTGTCATAACCGGAGGTCCAGGAACAGGAAAGTCATCCCTAATTAATGAACTTATAAAAAAAGGATACACATGCTTTGAGGAAGTGTCGCGGCAGGTTACGTTAGAAGCCCGTAAAAAGGGAATAGATCAGTTGTTCTTAACCAAACCATTATTGTTTAGTGAATTACTTCTAAAAAGCAGAACACAACAACATATAGATGCGCAAAATAGTACTGCTGAATTTGTTTTTCTAGATCGTGGTATTCCTGATATTGTAGCTTATATGGATTATAGTGGTGATAATTATCCAAACTCATTTTCAGATGCATGCAATAAATACACCTATGATTGTGTATTCATTCTTGCGCCATGGCAAGAAATTTTCACAAATGATAGCGAACGCTATGAAAGCTTTGATCAAGCTGTAGAAATTCATAAAAGCCTATTAAAAACGTACACAAACTATAATTACGAGTTAATAGACGTCCCTTTTGATACTATAGAAGCACGTGCAGAACATATTTTAAATATAGCAAGAACACTATAAGTGCAACATCCTATAAACATACTGGAACGTTATTGGAATTTCACATCCTTTAAACCGCTTCAGGAAGAAATTATAAATGCTGTTTCTAATAACGAAGACACATTTGCTTTACTTCCTACTGGTGGCGGCAAATCTTTATGTTTCCAAATTCCAGCACTTTCAAAAAAAGGAATTTGTATTGTGATTTCGCCTTTGGTTGCTCTTATGAAAAATCAAGTACAATCATTACAAGACAAAGGCATAAAAGCAATGGCGCTAACGAGTGGTATTAGCTATTCTCAATTGGACACTCTTTTAGACAACTGTATTTATGGGAACTATAAATTTTTATACTTGTCTCCTGAACGCTTACAACAAGACATTGTACAAGATCGTATACGTCAAATGAATGTAAATTTAATTGCTGTAGACGAGGCACATTGTATTTCACAATGGGGTAATGATTTTAGACCTGCTTATAAAAACATTACGTTATTACGAGAAATTCAACCCAGCGTTAATGTTATAGCATTAACCGCCAGCGCTACACCCGAGGTTGTAAACGATATCGTAAAAGAATTAGATTTTATTCAACCCAAACTCTTTAAGCAATCTTTTAGTCGCTCTAATTTAGCCTATATGGTTTTTAATGAAGAAGACAAATACTATAGGATTGAAGCCATCTTAAAAAAAAACCCGCAATCCTCTATTATTTATGTTAGAAATAGAAAAGCAACATTAGACATCAGTCGGTTTTTAGAACGCAAAAAATTCTCTTCGACCTATTATCATGGCGGGCTATCGAATACAGAAAAGGACGAAAACCTAAGTCTTTGGATGACGAACCAAAAACAAGTAATGGTTGCCACCAATGCCTTTGGTATGGGAATAGATAAGCCTGATGTAAAAACAGTTATTCATATAAATTTACCAGATAGCATAGAAAGTTATTTTCAAGAAGCAGGAAGAGCGGGTAGAAATGGCAAAAAAGCTTTTGCTATTATTCTAAAAAATAAAAATGATGAACAGCTTGTACAAAATCAGTTTTTAAAAGTCTTACCAAGTATCACTTTTATAAAAACAATTTACAGGAAACTTAGTAGCTATTTTCAAGTCCCTTATGGTGAAGGGGTAGATCAAACTTATGACTTCAATTTTAATGACTTTTGCAAAACATACCAATTTAATACTATTGTAACCCATAATGCTTTACTTTTATTAGACCGCACAAGCGTTATTAACCTTTCCAAACAATTTAATAACAAAACCCTTGTTCAATTTACCGTTAGCAATACAGCATTATTTAATTATTTAGATACGCATCCAGAGATTAGCATACTCGTAAAATCTATTTTAAGAACCTATGGCGGCATTTTTGAGCAGGAAACAAAAATAAACACCAGTTTAATCGCTACCAAAACCGCTATAACAGAAGAAGCGCTACTTAATCTCTTAGTTCAACTAGAAAAAGCAGAGATTATTACATTAAAACACTCTAAAACAGATGCACAAATTACATATTTGCAGCCAAGAGAAGATGATAAAACAATTAATAGAATTAGTACTATAATAAAACAACAAAACAACTTACGTCAAAAACAAGTACAATCGGTTTTAGATTATGTGACCAACGATACTGTATGTAAAAGCGTTCAACTCCTGTCCTATTTTAAGGAAAAAAATAATGAGAATTGCGGAATTTGCTCTGTTTGTATAAAAACAACAAAACATTACGACTCCAGAACAATAAAAAGCTATATTATTAAAGCTCTTGAACATACCGACTTATCGTCTAGACAACTTTTTCAAAATTCAGCCTTCTCTGAAAAACAAATAAACGACACGTTAAAACTTTTGCTAGAACATAAGATTGTAAGTATAACCAAAACAAACACCTATAAATTAGCGCATATATAATGAGCTAATGTAGTCCAATAACGATTACAATTACTTCATTATTAAAAAATAATACCAATGAAAGATTTAAGAATAGTATTTATGGGCACTCCAGATTTTGCAGTGACCACTTTAAAAACACTTTTAGAACACGACTACAATATAGTAGGTGTTATTACAGCTCCAGACAAACCTGCTGGTCGTGGAAGAAAATTAAATGAATCTGCAGTAAAGACATTTGCAAAAGAAAAAGAATTAAATATTTTACAGCCTACCAATTTAAAAGATGAGGGTTTTCTAACGAAACTAAAAGCATTGAATGTGAATCTACAAATTGTAGTCGCATTTAGAATGTTACCAGAAGTGGTTTGGAAAATGCCAGAATATGGTACTTTTAACCTTCATGCTTCTTTATTGCCTAATTATCGTGGTGCTGCTCCTATAAACTGGGCCATTATAAATGGAGAAACAAAAACAGGAGTTTCCACATTTTTTATAGATGAAAAAATAGACACTGGCGCTATGATTCTTCAGGAAGAAATAGAGATAGAAGCTTCTGAAAATGCAGGAAGTCTACACGACAAGCTAATGAACATAGGAAGTATACTGGTTGTAAAAACTGTAAAACTAATAGAAAATAATACAGCTAAAACGACTGCTCAAGCTAACGATACTGATATTAAAACAGCTTATAAATTAAACAAAACAAACTGTAAGATAGACTGGAATGCATCAATAGATGCCATTTACAACAAAATTAGAGGATTAAGTCCCTATCCTGCAGCTTGGAGTGTATTATTAAATAATGAAACTCTAGATGTAAAAATATACTCAGCCGAAAAGGAATTAGAGTCACATAATTTAAGTATTGGAAGTATCCTTAGCACAAAAAAAGAAGTAAAAGTTGCCGTTAAAGAAGGTTTTATAAAAATAACAAATATAAAAATGCCTGGTAAACGAGCGATGGATATAAAATCACTTTTAAATGGTTATACTTTTAGAAATGATGCAAAAATGCTCTAAAGCCTTATTATTACTGATAATATAAAAAAAGCAAAAAAAAACACTTTCTTTATTAACAAATAATTAAAGTTATTAACAAATATCGCTATTTCCCTTGCTATTACTTGCATAGTAGCATAATCCGTATAAATTTGTAAAAGAATTTATGCAATTAATGTTTAACCAACTTTTTATTAATAATTAAAATTTAAATTATGAACAAAACAGATTTAATCGATGCAATGGCAGAACACGCAGGAATTACTAAGGCTGCTGCAAAGAAAGCTTTAGAATGTGCGTTAATTGAAATTGAAGGCGCTTTACAAAAAGGTAATAGAGTTTCATTAGTAGGATTTGGATCATGGTCAGTATCTAAAAGAGCTGCCAGAGATGGGAGAAATCCACAAACAGGAAAGACAATCAAAATCAAAGCTAAAAACGTTGTTAAGTTTAAAGCTGGTTCTGATTTAGCTAATGCTGTAAACTAATTTTCACATCATATAATTTACAAAAGTCTTCTGTAAAGGAGGCTTTTTTAGTTTATTCTTTAATAAAAATATTGTTTATTTAATAAATAAAGGTTACATTTAAGTATCAAACTCTCTCAAAAATGATTTTAATTAAACCAACAAAAGGAGACTTGTTAATCGCAGAACCTTCTATAATCGGAGATTTATCGTTTAATAGATCCGTTGTACTATTAACAGATCATACAGAGGAAGGCTCTATAGGTTTTATTCTTAACAAACCATTAGACTACACCATAAAAGAGCTCGTTCCTGAAATAAATGCTTCGTATAAAGTTTATAATGGCGGTCCTGTAGAGCAGGATAACTTATATTTTATTCATAAAGTGCCTCATCTTATTCCCAACAGCATAGAAATTTCTTTAGGAATTTTCTGGGGAGGCGATTTCAGCGAGGTTGCAAGTCTTATATCTGAAGGTAAAATAAATGAAAAAGACATCAAATTCTTTTTAGGTTACTCTGGATGGGAAATCAATCAATTAGAAAGTGAATTAAAATCTAACGCATGGGTTGTCACCAAAAATATTGACAAAAATGCCATAATAGAAAAGGATTACGAATACTTCTGGAAAGAAAAAATGGTTGAATTGGGTGGCGATTATAGTATCTGGTCTAATGCGCCTGAAAACCCAAACTACAACTAACTCAACCTGACTTTTACATTTAGTTTTTGTAATAATAACTTTGAAAAAGTATTGTTATATTCTTTCTTTCTATATTTTGTAATTGGCTGTATACCCACTATAACATTTGTAATGAATATCTCATCTGCTTTTTGAAGTTCAAAAGGAGATATCACCGACTCTTCTACAGTCCACTCTTGTAGTAACTCTATAATATTAAGAATTTGTTTACGCATAACACCATTTAAACACCCATCTGTTAATGGAGGGGTTTTGACCTTATTGTCTTTCACTATAAACACATTCCCGTTTAAAGCTTCTACGATATGTTTATTTGTATTTAATAGCAAACAATTATCCAAATCATTTTCTTTAGCGTAAACACTCCCTATTACATTAAGCGCTTTGTTATTTGTTTTTAAAGTAGATAACAAAGAAGGAGAAATATAAAAATCCTTAAACAGGTCTATTTCGTATTTATTCTCGTTTAACAGATAAAAATCATGCGCTAATGCTTTGGCGAAAATCAAAAAACTAACCCCTTCATTTTCTGGAAGGTACAATCCTCCAACATCACGATGAACCATCAATTTTATTCTTACCGATGATTTTAGTAAATTAGCTGCTTTTAACAATTTTAAAATTTCTTCTTCAAGAAACTCCATGGTAAAAGACATTGGAATTTCCATACGCATAATACGCATAGAGGCCATTAACCTAAAATAGTGATCTTCCCAAAACATAAGTTTTCCAAAAGATACTTTTACACTTTCAAAAAGGGCATCTCCATAAGCATACCCTCTATTATTTATATCTATAATACAAGTTTCTTCTTGTACTGTTCCATTAAAATTTACCATAAAAAAAGTCCTAAAATTTCTTTAGGACAAATATAAAATTTAAATTCTTTTTATGTTATTATGTAGACCCTAATACTTGTTTTAAATTCGAAATCATATTTTCCCATAACATTTTATTTTCCTCTGTTTCATCTTCTTCTGAAAAGTCTGTTATAATCAAGGATACATCCTTTGTTATTTCATCAACTTGAATACGCATTTCAAAATAATAAGACTCATTCTCTTCTGCGTCCCATCTAAATTTTACACGCTCTCCACTCTTTTTTGTAATTAATTTTGCTTGCTCCTCGGCGCCATCCCATATGAACTTAAATAACTCGCCTCTTGAATTAACATTATCTGCAAACCACTCAGATAATCCAGATGGTGTAGATATATATTGATATATTAATTGAGGTGAAGCATGTATGGGAAATTCTAATTCATATTTGGTTTTATCTTCCATGTAGTATGTATATTCTTTGTATTTATTTTGTTCAATATATACATTAATTTTTGGTAAAAAAAATTATTCGCCTAATCTTAAACGAAAGAAGAGTTTAAAGTTTCTATATTAAATTTTTACTGTAATAAATACAGGTTATAACTTATTTAAACCTATGTATTTCATCGTTGTTTATAGTCTAGTAATCTACAAATAAACAGTTAACCGATTAAACAAATCGCTTTATCTAAGCAGCAAAATAACTCTTAATAATATTTTACATTTTATTAGAATAAAAAATATTTTTTAGCAACTTGATTCTATTCTTTAAAAAAAACTCTTATTTACTTATAACGATCTTTATACCGAAAACAATAAAGCTATAAAAATTACCTGTGTTTTATTAACTTAGTTAGAAACTCTTAATTTTTTGTTTAAACTAAGCAGTTCTAATATTATAGGAAAGATTACAAATACTGCTTCGCAGTATAAACAGTCTATATTCATTTTTTTACACTTTAAAATTTAGTATTGCGCTATTTTTTAACGCATTAAAAATGTTACATAAAAAATACGGGAAATTCTTTTCTTTTTTATTTGCTCTATCTAAATTTGTTTATATATTTGCACTCTCAAAATTACGGCGAGGTAGCTCAGTTGGTTAGAGCGTCGGATTCATAACCCGGAGGTCGGGGGATCGTACCCCCCTCTCGCTACAAGTTAAAAAAGGTGTTTTATTTTTATTATAAAACACCTTTTTTTATGTCTTATAAAATTCAACCGTATAATGGATCAAGACTAATTGTTGGTCAATCCTAAAAGTTGTGTTTAAGCAAAAATTCTGGTTGATTTAAAGAGAAAGCACTCTGCATTTTCACTCCTCTAAAGCCTTTAATTTTAGCATTAAAAGGCTATATTAAAGCATTGATTCTTCGATTAATGAAATAGTTCAGTATTGCTCTATAATTTATAGTATTGGCTAAAGTACTGAATACTTTACATCCTGTTTGTTCTACATCTTTATACCAATCTATTAATTTAGTGTAAACTCTTTTAATGGAAGTAGCAGTATTGAAGATGTTTCTTAATTCTTGTGCCAGATCATATGCTCTTCGAATAGCCGAAGGACTATGGAATATTATAATGAGAACAGAAAAGAATCTTTCAGAGGGTATTCAGATTCTAATTTCATTTTACACAAGAACGACTCGTTATTCAATGGAACAATTACATCAAAATTTAATAATGGAGTAATAGCATGCCAACAAAATTTTATTAATGGATTACCAAATGGTAAGTGTATCAGCAGATTTGGTAATAAAAATGTAGAATATGAATTAGAATTTCTAAAAGGTAAGGAAATAGGAATTCATAAAAGATATTATCCAAACGGGAATATTCAATCAATTAAAAATTTTGACACAAATGAATATAAACAATGGGGTAAAAATAGAAACCTCGTTAAATAGAAATACTGCTGCCAACACGGAAAACCTTTACGTAGTTCTATAAAACATTCAAAAGTTCCTTTTACATAGGCTTTTACTTTGTTAAGACCAGCATTATTGAAGCTATAAAAAACATTTGAAAAATCTTTTATAGAAACATATTTTTGGATTACTTTAAGGAAAAGCAGCTTAGAAATAATTAATAAAGCTAGAAACTAATTTAATGTAAACCCTTATCTTTAAAAAGTGTAAACCATGTTCTTAACGAACATTAAAATGAAAACTCTCATACAAATAATAATCTGCATCAAATGATTTTGACAAATACAGTTTCCCTTGAACATTTTTTAACTATTTTGAGGGGAACTGTATATAACAAAGCCTCAACGGCATTAAAACATAGTTTAGCCAATCGTTGGCATTAATTAAAAATAGATGATTCATAACAAAATTATAGCGGTTGGGTTTTCTCCAGATTATTTAATCAATGAAAATATTTCAGAAGCTTCTTTTTCAGATAACTTCCGACTTGTTTCTAATAGATTGAATTATTTACCTGAGCCAAAAGATTTAATGATCGCTTTTTTTCTTTCATTTCCAAAGTCATTTAAAATTTTACTCAACACAAGAGAATTTATTGCTCAATTATTAGGATTGAAAACCGCTCCAAAATCAAAAAAGAGAACCCGAATTGAAAAGCTGCACAAGTTTGAAGGAAATGTAGGAGACAGCATAGCACTTTTTGAAGTGTTGGACAAGAATGACAAAGAATTATTAACAGGGCAGAATGATTCCCACTTAGATTTTAAACTTTCATTTATTGTTTATAAAAATAACGGCACAATTAATTTAGAAATGGCAACCACTGTAGTAATTAATAACAAGTTTGGCAATTTGTATTTTGGAATTATTAAACCATTTCATAGATTTTACTTGAAAAAAATTTTAAATAAAATGGAGTTAAGTTTAATTAACAAAAATTGGTAAGAATAACTAACGTCACAAACAGTTGTGGCAAAAAAGCAAATCAAATATATTTAATTTTTTTACTAAATTACTTCTATAGTCTTGATCATAGATAAGCTTAGATAGCAATAACTAAAGCCGCTATTAGCAAAATATAAAGGACGTTAATATCTTTTATTCAAAACGTTACCACACATTATAGCGAAGTGCTTTTCTGAAACAATTTAACTAAAAAAAGGCCTAAATCCTTCTTGAAAAAGGGGGTTTTACCCCTCAGTTATTATTTGCTACTCCCCTAATTTTGAATAATCAATTAAAACAAATACACAATCGATTGAATTAACCTGATTGTCAACTTGTAACTAATTTATATCCCTTACTGTATAAATTTATAATTGATTTAAAAACTTAAAGGAGTAACCCGAAAATCCTAATTTTATAAAGAGTAGGGAGAATTTAAATTATTTATTATGCCAAATTTAGTAGCAGAATTAAACAGTTTGGACTTCAATAATTATATTGGAGGACCATTACAAGCAGCGGTGCAAGCACAACATGCAGCGGCAATGTCACAAGTAAAATTTATTCAAGAAGTAGGGTTTAAGCCAGGTACAGGAACAAATCCATCTGAATTGCGATATGTAGATTTTAATTACAAAAAATCTATAGCAAATAGTGATTATGGAAAATCTCTAAAAAACCTAAAAGACGAAGGAAGGGTTGCCGAATCAGAAACCGCAATACCATCAACTATTGATGTTGCAAATAAGTTCTTGGAGAATGAGATTGCTATAAAAGTCCCTTTCCTTACTATGCTTACTATTCCGGCATTACGTATAGATGAAATGACCATAGATTTTAATGCAAAACTAACCTCTACAGAAACATCTAGTGTCTCTAGTGAATTTGCAGCAAGCGCCGAATTAGGAATTAACTATAAAATGGTTAATTTTAAAGCAAGCGCATCTTATAAAAGAACCTCTACAAGAGGAGTTAATGTAGAAAAAACCTATAATTTAGGCGTTAATGTAAAAGTTGTAAATGATGAAATTCCTGCTGGACTTGATAGAGTACTAACAATGCTTGAAGATAGTATTGCAAGTACAAATAGAGAGGTAGCAGCCTAACTTTAAACAACGAAAATTATGATAAAGTTAAATGATTACTTAGGAACATTAATCTCTAGCATAAATCAAGCGCGAGTAATGGCAGACATTGAGTCTGCCAAAGTCGCGAAAGCTTATGCTAATGACGAATTATTAAAACATTTTTCAATCCCAAGATTTAGAGCACAAGACATAGAATTGGATATCCCAATTGCAATAGATAGTTTGAATAAAAGCCCAGTAAAAGATTATCAACCTATTGATAATAAGTCATTCAATTCATATTCTTATAACACAATGAAAGATGTCGCAAAAGTTGCTTCTTTCACTAGAAAAACATCAAAATTACTCAATTCTGAAATAGCAAATAGTTCTAGAGAATTAGAACAAAATCTAAAAGCAAGCATTTCAAAAGAAGAAGCTTTTAAAAAGTATGAAGAAAAAATGAGTGATGTTTTTCTAAAAGCAATAGAATACGATAAACTAGAAGTTGAGAATGTCCCTAAAACTAAAGCGATATTTCAAAATTCGTTAAAAGAAAAATTATACAAAAGTATTCAAGCTAAAGAAGCAAAAAATCAATTAGAAGATGCTAATGTAGTAGTTGAGGCTTCAAAGTTACGGGAAATACCTAACGAAAATATTCTGCGAATTAAAATGAAACTATTTGAAGACGGTATGGAATGGTGCACTTCCGAAAATACTAATGGAGATTTAGAATCTCGTCTTTTACCTGAATAAATTATGAAAAAATCAGTTATTGAACCAGCAAATGTGCTTCAAGAAAAATTATTTGAAATTCCAGCTATTGTCACTTCTTTTGGAAAACAAGACAATTATATTTTAAAAACATGGCTTCATTGGTTAGAAGACCTAGAATCAATTTTTAAAAAATATAATTTTACTCAATGTGCAGAAATAGCAGGACATAGAGCTTCCATAATATCCAGCTATAGTTTACCTACTGAAAAACGCAAACAAAAACGCAAACAGATAAATCAAGCGGCTTTATTAAGTATTCAACCTGTACAACAAATTTTAAGTGATAAAAGTAATGAGCTAAACGAAAAACTAAATCAAGTAAGAACGCTTGTTAAACAAATACTTATACCCGCAAAAGATGCGGGTATGATAAATTATAATCCTAAAACTGATTTTACAGCATTTATGGAATCTCTACTTATTCAATTTAAATCGCATGAGCAAGTACGGCCTAGTATAAATAGTGCAATAGCATTAATTGGAAAATATGATGTAATAAGAATACTTGCTGAAGAAATAGAATTATAAAATAAAACAACAACAAAGCACTGAGCTAAAAACTTAATAAAACCACCTAATTTTAAACCAAAATGATTCTATGTGCATCATTATAAGCTTCTCTTGTTAACAATAGAAAATTCAGTTTTTCACTTTTCTCTTTAATAACTTTCAAAACAAACACTCATTTCTGTCGCTTTAAAAAGAAAACTTATCGATATTGAATCCATAAAAAGGCATTTGGAAAGTCTTGTATAGAACCGTATTTTTGAGTTGGTTTGATAAAAAACAGCTAAAAAAACAAACAACAATCGGAAAGATTAAAAACTAATATAAGATAAACCCTAATCCTTAGCTTGTGGAAACGATACCCCATCAACTAATATTACAGAAAATGATATACAAAATAGATACTATAGAGAAAAAAGAATATGAAAATGTAGTTAAACTTTGGGAAGCTTCAGTTCGGGCAACACATCACTTCCTAAAAGAAGAAGATATCGAATATTTTAAACCACTAATTTTAAATACTTATTTAAATACAGTTAAATTAAGATGTATAAGAGATAATAAAACAATAATTGGCTTTCTTGGAGTGGCTGACCAAAACTTAGAGATGTTATTTATTCACCCTGAATATAGAGGAAAAAGGATTGGAAAAACGCTTTTAAACTATTCAATTGACCAATTAGGTGTAACAAAAGTTGATGTAAACGAACAGAATGAACAAGCAGTCGGATTTTACAAACATTACGGATTTGAAACAATTAAGCGCTCCGAATTGGATGCTACAGGGAAACCTTATCCAACGCTACACATGGAATTAAAAAATAACCCTGAGTAAAAAAGTGAAATGTTTTGGAGTTGCTTTACTTAAAAGCATCTAATAAACAATCAACAAGGATAAAAACTAATGCCGTGTAAACCAAAATCCCTTAACTAGCATTTAAAATTAGAACTCAAAATTGAAACCCTCACTAAAAGTAACATATAAAATATTTCTTTCTATTTTTCTCACTGTATTAACTCAAATTGGTGGATTTGTTTATTTAGTAAGTTTAATAATTTCTAAAAAATGGAATACGAAATTAAAATTTAAGACTCTAATTGTTTTCATAAGCTTATATCTTGCTTCAACATTTTCAATCGTTCCGCAAATATCGCCGCTATTTAGGCGTGAAAAAATAACACATTGTAAAAAAATAAAACCAACAAATTATATGACTGTTTTATTAAACAAGGATTATGTAAAACCTAAACTGAACGAATTATTAAGCGAAACGGAAAAAGAACTATAACAAACAAACAAAAATCTGCGAGTGGTTACCGATTATTTGAGAACCTAATCAGATTGAAAAGTGTTAAAAAAATGGATATTTTCAATATGATTTTCCAAAATATTTAACTTTAGGAAAAATCAATAATGAATTAGTTTTTTCTGAAAAAGGAACAAAAAAATTAATATAAAAAATCTTAAAAAATGAGAGTTTAAGAAAGTTATTTATTGAACCACATTTAAGGATCAGAATGAATTTAATGAATAATAAAATAAGATATCATGGCTGTCGAGCAGTAAGACACGACGACCATATTCACATACAATTAAAACAAAAAACAACTATTTGAATGAATAGAATATTATTTGGAATCATTGCTTTTTTGCTAATTTCTTGCATTTCTAAAAAAGAGAACAATAATAAAATTTCTACTTTAAAGACAATTGAAATTGGTATCAATCATACAATAGAGACATTTATGATTTTAAGGTCTTTAGCTAAAAATGACATCCATTTTAAATACCGAAAAATAGATTATAAAAAGAAACCTTTAGTTTATCTCTCAAGACATTTTTTTAACGAAAGAAAGAAACATATTGCTGTAAACAAAACTCAAGAAATGATAAATGAGTTTGGCGTTGATGTTACAATACAAGGCCTTTTATATGCAGAAGAGCTTCCAAACACGAAATTAGTTTACAAAATAAAATCTCTAGATTGGAAAAAAATAAGCAAAAATTAATAAACTATTTAAAGACACTCAAAGACTTTTACATTAACGAAAATGTTTCTGATTTTATAGCACAAAATAAACCTTTTTATGATGGAGCTATAAAAGAGGCAGAATCTCATATTGATCAAAATTTAGTACAAACTATGGAAGCTTATTTCGGAAAACAAAATAACAAGTATAGAATTATTCTTTCTCCAAATCAGCCGTTTGGAATGGGGTTCGGCGCAGATGTAGAAAATAAAATGGAAAAATCCTATACCAAGTTCTTGCGCCAGCAACAGACATTGAATGGCAAGAAACAATTGAAAACTATTTTGAATTTGGTTATTCAGGGAAAAATACTGAAGAATATTACAGAGATTTAGTAGCTCATGAGTTTTGTCATTCCTTTATTACACCATTAATTGAACAAGAAGAATATAGAAAAAAAATAAACGAAACAGATTCTTTGTTTACACCAAATCTTGATTCAATTATGACTGAACAAGGTTATAATAATTGGTGGAGTTTCGTTAATGAACATCTAGTCAGATTGGGAGAAATTAGAATTTCTAAAGAAATGGGAATTGATAGTTTGGAAGAAATTATAATATTAACGATAATGGTTTTATTCTAATCCCAGATGCCGAACAATTGATTTTAGAATATGAAGCAAACCGTAACGTTTATCCGGCTTTTGACTTGTTTTTACCTCAATTAATTGAACAACTAAAAGATTATAATAAATCCGATATTGAACATAAAATAGCAACAGCTAACAAAAAACTGTAGCAAAAAAAGTAAACTATATTTAATTTCTTACTAAAATACTTCTATAATCTTGATCATAAATAAGTCCAGTTTTAGCAATTACTAAGGCTTGTTGCCCTCCTCCCTTAATTCGATCTGACCTCCTCCCTTAAATCGAACTACTCATAATTAGAAATTCTGAGTTATTTTCATTCTTTTTTATGTATTCATTGGGTGATATATCCCTCAATGAACTATGCGGTCTAAAAGAGTTATAATCTTCCCTCCAGATATCAAATTTTTCTTGTGCATCTTCAAAAAAAAGAAACCATATCTAATCCTTGTGGAGGCTACACCCTTTATTCGCATACGAAGCAAGGTATCATTACGTCCTTTACTTTGATAATAAAAAACACGTTTTGAAAGCATTATTACTTCACAGCAACGGTTAATAGGTATAGTATACTCATCGTTTGTTATCAACCATCTGTTGTTGCTTAGAAATTACCCTAAAGATCAAAAAGGTGATGTTATTAACTTTATCATAGCTGTTGCAAGTTTTAATTTTAGCAAACTAATGAATAAACTAAAACAAGCTATTTCTTGGATTCTATTTAAGGGAATAACAATAAGATGTTGGAAGCTAAACAGCTTTCTAAAAATTAATAGGCACTAAATTGAACTGATTTTGACTTTTTCAGGAGACCTATCAACATACTACTTTATAACAGCAACAAAAACAGTTAGTTAATAATGTTAGCCACTCATATTAAATTACAATTTATATAAAATATCAAAACATTATTCTAATTTAGAAATACTTAAGCTTATAAAAAAAGCTTAATATACCTTAATTCAAAATTACCTTTTTAATGATTTTTGCCCCTTTTGCGTTCTGAAAGGAAAAAAAATAGATTCCGCTTGAATATTTACTCATGTCTACATTATCCGCAACGGTAGTAATACTTCTCGTTTCTAAGTGTTTTCCCAACACATTATAAATCATTAAAATTGAATCTGCTTCTAAATTAGAGAGAGATACAATTCCTCCCGTAGGATTTGGGTAAATATCTATAGAATCAACAGGATCTAGTTTAGTTACAGATAGTGTAGTATCCCCTTCAATAATATGCAATGTCTGATTAGCAGGAATGTTCGTATACATATCTATTGTACCATCTAACCATGTTATTTTTAAATAATCTACAGTGCTTGCCGTCCCTAATCCAAACATTTTGGTATTAGAATTTTGCCCTAAATACCCTTCTCCACATAAAATATATCGATACTGCTTATCTCCATTTATTGAAATCTCTATGCGAGACCCAATACCATCTCTATTATTAGAAACTCCTTGTAATCTTACTTTCAAATAATTATTATCGTTAATGCTTTTGTTCTCCCATAAGAAATTATTTTCAGTATCATTCATTACAACAATATCTGGTAAACCATCATTATTAAAATCCCCTATAGCATCTGCGTAACTTTTCCTAGAATCATTATCAAAGCCCACTCCAAATGGAATAGTAAAACTATTCATTCCATTATTTTCATAAAAAGCTGAAGGCAATAGTCCTGTTACAGTACCATCCATATTACTACTTACATACAAATCCAAATCAGCATCGTTATCGGCGTCTAAAAAGACAGAGCCCCACGCAATTGTATTCATTTCTGTACCTGAAGCAGGAGCTAGATTAGAAAAAGTACCATTACCATTATTCTTTAAAAGATGGTTCCCTCCTGTAGTATTAGACACATAAATATCAAACCAACCGTCGTTATTATAGTCTCCAATTGTAGTAGACATAGCATCTATAGCAATACCTGCTCCACTAGAAACCGATACATCTGTAAAATGTCCCGTACCATCGTTTCGATATAATCTATTTATATTAAAAGACTTGTCGTTTGCAACATATATGTCTTGATCTCCATCGTTATCATAATCAAAAAATGCCGAACAAAAAGACAGCTGATTTCCTAAAAATACACCGGAAGACTCCGTAATGTTAACAAAAGTACCTCCATCATTTCTATATAAGTAATTGTACTGATTGAAAGTTTGATCATCCCGATTAGATATAAAGGCATCCAAGTCTCCATCATTATCAATATCTCCAAACGAGATACCGTAAGTATATAGATTTTCTGTAAAAAAGCCTATAGAGTTAGTAACATCTGTAAATGTCATATCTCCTTCATTTTCATAAAACTTGTTTAAACCAGAAAAACTTGTAGCTATAAAATCTTTATCGCCATCATTATCGTAATCTACCCATAACACTTGCTTTACAAGATAAGTATCATTAATTCCTAGATCAACTTTAGTAAATACGCCATTATTATTCTTAAAAAAATAAACTTCTTCTCCATTTGTGGTTGCATAAGTCAAGTCGTCCCAACCATCTCTATCAAAATCACAAAAAGAAACACCACCTCCATAAATAGAAGCTCCATAAGTATACCCTACTCCTTTAAGAGTAGCGCTTTCAGTAAAAGCCAATTGACCAAAACTGAACATTGAAATAACTAAAAATAGAAGTGTGTATATTTTTCTCATAGTATATAGGGTTTTAAAAAACCGTTAATATACTAATAATAAACAAATTAAAAAGAAAACAAGGGGAGATCGTTCATCATCGCATTTACTTTTATGCCTATTTGTTCTAATTTCTCTTCATCTTCATAATTTAGAATAGCTTCATCAATTAAATCAACAATGCCTTCCATATCATTTTCTTTTAACCCTCTTGTTGTAATTGCAGATGTTCCTATTCTAATACCTGAAGTTATAAATGGAGATTTATCATCAAAAGGCACCATGTTTTTATTCACAGTAATATCGGCTTTTACCAATGCCTTTTCCGCTTCTTTCCCCGTAATATTTTTATTTCTTAAATCAATAAGCATCATGTGGTTATCTGTTCCTCCAGAGATAATATCATAACCTCTTTCAACAAAGGCCTTAGCCATAGTTTCTGCGTTTTTCTTTACTTGTAGCATATAAAGCATAAACTCGTCTGTTAACGCTTCTCCAAAAGCAATTGCTTTTGCTGCAATAATATGTTCTAATGGCCCGCCTTGGTTGCCTGGAAACACTCCTGAATCTAGTAAAGACGACATCATACGTAGTTTTCCGCTTTTTAGCTTTAATCCAAAAGGGTTTTCAAAATCTTTTCCCATTAAAATTAACCCGCCTCTAGGGCCTCTTAAAGTCTTGTGTGTTGTCGTTGTTACAATATGACAATGTGGAATAGGATCATTTAATATTCCTTTTGCTATTAAGCCTGCTGGATGAGAAATATCTGCCAATAATAACGCATTTACGCTATCTGCAATTGCTCTAAATTTCTCAAAATCAATATCTCTTGAATATGCAGATGCTCCAGCTATAATTAATTTTGGTTGTTCTTTAATTGCTATCTCTTGAATCTTATCATAATTTAAAACTCCTGTTTCCTTATCCACTCCATAAAATGCAGTCGTGTATAATTTTCCAGAAAAATTTACAGGAGAACCATGTGTTAGATGTCCACCGTGTGATAAATCAAAACCTAAAATTTTATCGCCAGGTTTTAAACAAGCATGATATACGGCTGTATTGGCTTGACTCCCTGAGTGTGGCTGCACATTAGCATAGGCTGCTCCAAATAAACTTTTAGCTCTATCAATGGCTATTTGTTCAACTTCATCCACAACTTCACACCCGCCATAATAACGCTTACCAGGATAACCTTCAGCATACTTATTAGTTAAAACAGACCCTGCAGCTTCCATAACCTGATCGCTTACAAAGTTCTCTGAAGCGATTAATTCTATACCTTCTAATTGGCGTTCTCTCTCTGCTTCTATTAATTCAAATATTTGTTCGTCGCGTTGCATAATTTTAATATGTAATTATATAATGAACTTCAAAAATAAGAAATAGAATTCGTTTATTATTCATTAAATCACATATTTACTTCTCGCTACCATTACTTTTAGACGGCTTATAAAAATGCTTCTATTTTTTATGCTTTTTATCACATTTAAATAAAAAAAATATGTTAGGTTTGATATAGAATATTGATTAATTAATAAATACAACTGTTATGCCTATAACTGCTAACAATCCAGATAGAAAATCCTGGCTACACGTCGATAAAAATTCTGATTTTCCAATTCAAAACATTCCTTTTGGAGTTTTTCTAACACGAGACGACATTATTACCATAGGGACAAGAATTGGTGATACTGCAATAGACTTAGGTGCGCTTCATCAATTAGGGTACTTTGAAAACATCCCATTAACAGATGACATCTTTCTTCAAGATACATTAAATGATTTTATTGCAGATGGCAGAAAAACATGGCGATTAGTTCGAAATAAAATTGCCGAGATTTTCGATGCAGAAAATCCCATTTTAAAGGATAATAAAAAGCATAAGGAAGTGGTTTTATTTCGTTTAGATGAAATCGAAATGCAACTTCCTGTTCAAATTGGTGACTATACCGATTTCTACTCAAGTATAGAACACGCTACCAATGTTGGTACAATGTTTAGAGATCCTGAAAATGCATTATTACCTAATTGGCTCCATATTCCTGTAGGGTATCATGGTAGAAGTTCTTCTATAATCCCTTCGGGGATCCCGGTACACAGACCACAAGGTCAAACACTACCTGCTGGCGCTACCGAACCTGTTTTTGGACCTTCAAAATTAGTAGATTTTGAATTAGAAATGGCTTTCATTACGACAGATGCGAATGACTTAGGCGAACCGATTCCAATTGAAGAAGCTGAAGAATACATCTTTGGATTAGTTTTATTTAATGATTGGAGTGCTAGAGATATTCAAAAATGGGAATACGTCCCTTTAGGGCCGTTTTTAGCCAAAAATTTCGCCTCTTCAATTTCACCATGGATAGTAACATTAGATGCCTTAGAACCCTATAGAACAGAAAGCCCAAAACCATTAAAGAAACAGTTAGATTATCTTAAACAAAAGGGCAAAAAAGCTTTTGATATTAATTTAGAAGTCGCAATACACCCCGAAAAAGCTAAGGAAACTATTGTAAGTCGTTCCAACTTTAAACATATGTATTGGAGCATGGCACAACAGCTAACACACCATACAGTAAATGGATGTCCTATAAATTCTGGAGATATGATGGGTAGCGGTACCATTTCAGGACCTACTCCAGATTCTTACGGTTCGATGCTAGAACTCTCATGGAGAGGAGAAAAACCTTTAAAAATGAATGATGGTTCTGAACGTAAATTTATTAATGATAATGATACCGTAATTATGAGAGGGTATTGTGAAAAAGATGGCACTCGAATAGGTTTTGGAGAAGTCTCCACAAAACTACTTCCTGTATTTAACGCCAAAAAGAAAAAATAAACAACATATTTATTTCCAAACAAATAAACCCTCAACTATAAAATTGAGGGTTATTTGTTTTGTTTTGGCATCATAATTGGTTTTATTCCCCCATAAATCATTATACTAAAAACGCCCGTTAACCATATCCCAAAGCAAATGAAAAAACTATTACTTACTATCTCTATAAGCTTTTCTATACTAACAGCATGTGTTAGTAAAAAGCACATAGAAAGACAACTACATTCAGGCAATTATGATCAAGCAATTGCTAATGCTTTAAAAAAATTACAAAACAATAAATTTAAAAAACGCAAACACGACTATATATACATGCTTCAAAATGCTTACAGTAAAGCTGTTGAAGAAGACTTTAGTACAATAAACCACCTTAAAAAAGATGGAAACCCCGAATATTATCAAGATATTTTTAATACATATTTAAATCTTGACTCTAGGCAAAAAGCTATAAAAGCCATACTCCCGTTACGAGTTGGAAATAAAAAAATCCTATTTAAGTTTAACGACTATACTAATTTTATTATAGAATATCGCACAAAAATATCCCAATACAAGTATGATATAGCTCTAAAGTTGATGAATAGTAAAGACAAGCTAAACAATAGAAGAGCCTACGATATCTTAGGTAATATTGAAGATATTAACCCTAACTACAAAAATGTAAGACAACTTTTAAATGTCGCACACCACCAAGGAACAGATTATATAATTGTATCTATAGAAAACCAAACCAATCAAATTGTTCCAAAACGTCTAGAGGAAGACTTATTAAACTTTGACACCTATGGTTTAAATGATTTTTGGACAGTTTATCACACGAATAGCACAAACGCGAAGTATGATTACGGAATGCAATTACAATTAAGACGTATTAATATATCTCCTGAACGTGTATATGAAACACAAATATTGAGAAAGAAAGAGGTGATAGATGGATGGAAATACGCTTACGATGCCAATGGTAATGTAGTAAAAGATAGTTTAGGTAATGACGTAAAATTAGATAATATTATAACCGTACAAGCACGTTTACTTAAGTTTAACCAGAAAAAATCAACACAAGTTATTGCCAAAGTGGTATACAATAATTTAAATACAAACCAAACATTAGAAAGTTTTCCCATAGACAGTGCGTTTATTTTTGAAAATAACTTCACAACGTTTACAGGTGATGAAAGAGCATTGACTACAGAAGATTTAAAAACTTTAGAAAATGAAGAAATCCCTTTCCCTTCTAATGAGCAAATGGTTTTTGATACGGGCGAAGATTTAAAACTTAAACTAAAAGCGATTATAAATTCTTATTCCTTTTAATATTAAAAACGAAAACTCCCGAGTACATTCGGGAGTTTTTTTATCTATATGTTAATTATTTTTAAGCGCGTAAAATTAAACAAAACTATTGAGATCGATCTCATTAATAGCGCCATGAGAAGCACTAGCAACTACAACACCATTTTTTATAACTAATATTTGTGGGGATTGATGCATGACCTGAAAAGTATAGCCAACTTCATTCGATACCGCTCTGTAACTCAACAAATCTAAGTAATACAAATCCAAATCTTTTTCTGTAAGTTCATAATTAGCAACGAACTGATTTATTACCATTTTACTAATCCCACATCTTGTGGAATGCTTGAAAATAACTTGTGTTTTCGTTTTTGATTTATTCGTAATAAATTTTAATTGTTGCAATTCACTCAAAGGTATCCAAGGTAATGTCTTCGTTTCCTTTGGTTCACTAGAACCACCAAATAGCTTATTTATTAATCCCATATACTTTTACTTTCATTTTATATTTTAATAAGTCGCTAAGAAATAAAAAACTTACAACCTGTCTAAAAGGCAGTGTGTTTTTGTTAAAATAAGACATTTTGTCTTATCTATTGCATTGGTAAAGTTATTGTTTTAATAGATTCGTAAACAAAAATTAAACACAAGTTATGAACTTTAACAATTATACCATAAAATCCCAGGAAGCAATACAACAAGCACAACAATTAGCACAAAGCTTAAAACACCAGTACATACAAGATGAACACATTTTTAAAGCCATTTTAGATATAGATGAGAATGTTTTACCCTTTCTTCTAAAAAAACTAAACGTAAATATAGTAATACTTCAACAAATACTGGATAAGCAATTGGAGAGTTTTCCTAAAGTTTCAGGCGGTAACCTTATGCTTTCTCCTGAAGCTAGCAAATCCTTAAATGAAGCAGCTATCATTGCGAAAAAAATGAATGATGATTTTGTATCTATTGAACATTTAATTCTTGCCATTTTTAAATCAAAAAGTAAAATAGCTCAAGTTTTAAAAGACCAAGGCGTCACAGAAAAAACGCTAAATGCAACTATAGAAGAGCTAAGAAAAGGAGACCGTGTAACCTCACAAAACCAAGAAGACACATACAACTCTCTTAACAAATACGCCAAAAATCTAAATCAATTGGCTAAAGACGGGAAGTTAGATCCAGTCATTGGTCGTGATGAAGAAATTAGAAGAATACTTCAAATTCTCTCCCGAAGAACAAAAAATAACCCCATATTAATTGGTGAACCTGGAACTGGTAAAACAGCCATTGCAGAAGGCTTAGCACATAGGATTATAGATGGTGATATTCCTGAAAATTTAAAAGACAAGCAAATATTTGCTTTAGATATGGGCGCCCTTATTGCTGGAGCTAAATTTAAAGGAGAATTTGAAGAACGACTTAAAGCCGTAATAAAAGAAGTAACAACTAGTGATGGCGATATTGTTTTGTTTATAGATGAAATCCACACCCTAGTAGGTGCTGGTGGCGGACAAGGAGCTATGGATGCCGCAAACATTTTAAAACCAGCATTAGCACGTGGAGAATTGAGAGCTATAGGTGCCACAACTTTAGATGAATATCAAAAATACTTCGAAAAAGATAAAGCGTTAGAACGTCGTTTTCAAAAAGTAATCGTAGATGAACCCGATACAGAAAGTGCCATTTCTATACTTAGAGGGATTAAAGAAAAGTACGAAACACATCATAAAGTACGTATTAAAGATGAAGCTATTATTGGAGCTGTAGAGTTATCAACAAGATACATTACAAATCGTTTTTTACCAGACAAAGCGATAGACCTTATGGATGAGGCAGCCTCAAAGCTTCGTATGGAAATTAATTCCAAACCAGAAGAGCTTGATGTTTTGGATAGAAAAGTTATGCAATTGGAAATTGAAATTGAAGCTATTAAACGCGAAAAAGACGAAAACAAATTAAAGTATTTACGCTCCGATTTAGCAAATATAAAAGAAGAACGCAATGCTATAAATGCCAAATGGAAGAGTCAAAAAGAAGTTGTAGATAACATACAGAATACAAAACAAGATATAGAAAATTTCAAATTGGAAGCTGAACGCGCTGAGCGTGAAGGAGATTATGGAAAAGTAGCAGAACTAAGATACGGAAAGATTAAAGAAGCCCAAGAGCAACTAGAAATTTTTCAAGAACAATTAGAAGCACAGGCAGAAACCTCTTTAATAAAAGAAGAAGTTACTTATGATGATATTGCAGAAGTTGTTGCTAAATGGACAGGGATTCCTGTTACAAAAATGCTTCAAAGCGAGCGTGAAAAATTATTAAAACTTGAAGATGAATTACACAAACGTGTTGTTGGTCAAGAAGAAGCTATTATAGCTGTAAGCGATGCCGTAAGACGCTCTAGAGCAGGATTACAAAATCCAGAAAAACCTATAGGAACCTTCTTGTTTCTAGGAACAACAGGAGTGGGTAAAACCGAACTTGCGAAAGCACTTGCCGAGTACTTGTTTGATGATGAAAGCGCTATGACAAGAATAGATATGAGTGAATATCAAGAACGTCATGCGGTAAGCAGATTAGTTGGAGCACCTCCAGGATACGTTGGATATGATGAAGGCGGACAATTAACCGAAGCTGTTAGACGTAAACCTTACTCTGTAGTGCTATTAGACGAAATTGAAAAAGCACATCCAGATACGTTTAATATTCTATTACAAGTGCTAGATGAAGGACACTTAACAGACAACAAAGGAAGAATTGCTGATTTTAAAAATACAATCATAATTATGACTTCAAATATGGGAAGTCAAATAATACAAGAACGCTTTGATGCTTTAAAAGATATCGATTCTGCAATAGAAGCTGCAAAAGTAGATGTTTTAGCGCTATTAAAGCAAACTGTTAGACCTGAATTCTTAAATAGAATAGACGACACCGTTATGTTTACACCGTTAAGCAAAGAAAATATTACGAATATTGTAGAATTACAATTAAAGAAAATCACAAAAATGATAGCGCAACAAGGCATTACATTTGATGCGACAACTGAAGCGATAAAATATCTTGCAAACAAAGGATACCATCCAGAATATGGAGCTCGCCCAGTGAAACGGGTCATTCAAAAAGAAGTCTTAAACTTACTGAGTAAGGAAATTCTAGCAGGCAAGGTAACGACAGATAGTATTATTTTACTAGATGCCTTCAATGATAAGTTAGTTTTTAGAAATGAAGAAAACTTAGTTTCAAAATAATTAAAAACTATTAGTATTACCTTAAAATCACAAAGTTATGTTAAAGCAAAATAAACCTAAAAATAGTACGTTTTCATAAATGATAGTTAGTTAGTTTGGTAAAAAGCAACGCAAGTCTACAAAAGAAGACAGCGTTGCTTTTTTAGGTGTACAGCTTACTTATACAATAACTAAACATTTGTATTAATAGAAACAGACGATGATCTTAAAATAAAGTGTTACTCATTTTTATTATACTCTCTAAATAGAATATTTTATTCAAATTAAAACAGGAACAACTAGATACTCTAATCTAAAAAACGATAATACCCACATTTTAAATAAGCGCCTTCTGGAAAACCAATTGGGTGGTCTGTATCATGTGCCGTTTTTTTTACAATTTCAAACTTACGCATAGCCTTCATTAATGCTTGTGAATTAATATCGAAAAATGTTTGAGCTACAACTCTTGAAGAACAAGATGCTAAAACCAACAGCCCTTTTTTAGCCGTTAATTGCATCCCTAAAGTAGCCAATTGTGCATACTTCTTCTTGGCAAGTTCTATTTCTGCTTGTTGTTTCGCAAAACTAGGCGGATCAATAACAACAACGTCAAACTTCTTATTTCGTTTTATTAATTTTTTAAGCGCCTCAAAAGCATCGCCAGCAATAGTATAATGATGGCCAGTATAATTATTCAGCTTTCCATTTTGCTTTGCTATTTGCAAAGCTTGCTTACTAATATCTAAGCTTGTAACTGCTTTTGCAGCATTCGCCAAAGCGTGTACAGAAAAACCTCCAGCATAACTAAATACATCTAAGACTGTTTTTCCTTTACTCCACGCCCCTACTTGCTTCCTATTATGTCTATGGTCTAAAAAATAACCTGTTTTATGCCCTTTTATAACATTTGCTGAAAAATGAACATCATGCTCAACAAATTGCACAACTTCATTACTTAAAACGCCATAAACTACCGCGCCATCTTTTAGTTTATGCGCTTTAGATTGCTGTAAATTACGACTTAATCGTATAACCACAGTTTTACACCCTGATGTTTTTTGTAAACTATGTAAAATGCTTTCCAAATAAGGCAACCATATTTCAGAATATAACTTCACAACTAATACGCTAGCATAAACATCTGCTATTAACCCTGGAAAGCCATCATTTTCTCCAAATAAAAACCGATAACTATTGGTATTTGTTGCCAACAATTCAAATCGTTTTGAATAAGCGGCTTCTATTTTATTATGAAAAAAAGCGGCATTAATTTGAACACTCTTATTCTCACTATGCAACATTTTTATTCTAATGGGAGACGCTGCATCAAACAAGCCCAAACCAATGACTTTGTTTTTGTTCTTTCCAAAAATAATAGCTAAATCTCCTGTTTTTGCATCAGTATTTAGTTTTATGATATTATTAGAAAACACCCACGGGTGGCCATTTACTACAAACTGCTCTCCTTTTGCATTAAGTTTAACAGCCAATCGTTTAGGAACGTATGTTGCGGATATTATACTAGAAAATGACATCATAATAATTAAATTTTATAAAGTCATCGCTTTAAATTTTATCTCAAGGGTCTTTTCGATAGACTTAATACGCTGTAATTCATTAGACAAAACTAAAGCTATAGATTCTCCCTTTTTTCCCGCTCTTGCTGTTCTACCCGATCGGTGTGTATAATACTCTATATGTTCTGGTAATTGGTGATGGATTACAAAGCCTAAATTATTAACATCTATACCTCTGGCCGAAACATCGGTAGAAATCAATATTTGCAAGTTTGTATTCTTAAAAGCTCTCATTACTTTATCGCGCTCTCTTTGTTGCATATCGCCTTCTAGAGCATCTACATTAAACCCTTCTTTTTGCAATAATTGCTTTAAGGCTTGCGCTCCCGCTTTAGTTCTACAAAATACAATACCACGTTCTTCTGCCCTATCTTCAAGCAAAGCAATTAATGTTTGTGGTTTACTAGCAATCGTTGTTTCTACAAAAAAATGTTTAATATTTTCATTTACTATTTTTTTTCTATTGACTTCAATTCTAGCAGCAGCATTAGAGATGTAACGCTTTACTATTGTTTTTAGCCCTTCTGGCATTGTTGCCGAAAATAACCATGTGTTTCTAGATTTAGATGTTGTTGCTTCTAATATTGTATTTAGATCTTGCTTAAACCCCATACTCAACATTTCATCGGCTTCATCTAGAATCAAAGTATTAACATGTTTAAGATTTATAACCCTTTTATCTAATAAATCTACTAAACGACCAGGCGTTGCTACAATAATATGTGTGGTTCGTTTTAAATTTTTAATTTGGATATCTATTTTTTCACCGCCATAAACACCTTCTACAAAAATTTTAGCCGCATTATATTTGGTAAACTTAAATAATTGCTTCTTTATTTGTTGTACCAATTCACGTGTAGGTGCTATAATAAGCCCCTGGACTTCATTTTTTTTAGTATCAACTTTATGTAATAGTGGTAAGCCGTAGGCTGCTGTTTTACCTGTTCCTGTTTGTGCCAAACCTATAAGATCGGTAGCAGCAGCTAGTAAAACCGGTATCGCTTGTGCTTGTATTTCGGTAGGCTCCTTTATATCCAGCTCCTTTAACGATTTTATGTAATTTTTATGAATTCCTAGGTCTCTAAATGTGCGCATTGATTATAATTTTAAAATCACTTATCTACAAGATAGGTATTGTAAATAAAATATCTGTGGTTGAACGCAATCGAAACCCCTTAAATAAAACAATCCATTGCAAAGCCTCGACTGCGCTCGACTTAGCAATGGTTTTATATATCATGTCTTTAATCTTCTGGTGGAAACCCGTGTATCTCTTCAAAAACACGATCAAAATTAGTACGCAAATAAGCGTTTAATTTCTTTTTATAATCATCTTTTAACCACTCTACAAAGTTAAAGGTACTTTTACTAATACATTTCGTATAGCGTTGGATACGGTAGTCGATATCGTCTTTTAATATCTTAGCCAACCCTAAAGCATCCCATAAATCTTCACTATTCTCGATACATATTTTAGCATGGTGTTGTATAGAGCGTTCCAAAATCACTTTTGAAGATTCTCCATTTCTTACAGACTCTATGTACATTTTTTTAACATCGAAATATACATTTTCACTCTTTGAGAATTCTGCCCGTAAATCTTCAGGCATTTCATATTTAAAATTGCTCTCTAAATCTTCGTCATTTAAAATCCCATCGAGATAGAAATTTGGTGACCTAAAAATTTTATGCCAATCTAAATCACTTCCCCAAGGACCAAAACGATGTAAGTTATTTCCTAAATCAATCACTGCAAATTTAGATTTATCTTTTAAAATACGTGATCCACGACCAATCATTTGGTAGTATAAAGTCAAGGACTTTGTTGCTCTATTTAAAATAATACAATCTACAGTAGGTTCATCAAAACCAGTTGTTAAAATACTCACAGAGGTTAAAATCGCATCTGGAGTTTCCTTAAACCATTTTAAAATAGCTTTACGTTCCTTTTTAGAATTATTATTATCTAAATGTGCTACAGGATAACCGGCACGTCTAAATGTATCATAAACATGTAATGACGTATTAATCCCATTATTAAATATTAGTGTTTTCTTGCCTTTACATCGTTCTTCATAAGCTTGAATAAGCTTTGTAAGCATGTCGGTATTAGTATAAAGATCTTCAGATGATTTTACTGTATAATCCCCATTAGCTCCTACTATAAGTGAAGTTAACCCAACATTATAGGAGTAAATTTCGGCACGTGCTAAAAATTCATTTTCAATAAGCGATTGTATAGTCTCTCCAACAATAAGCTCATTGTAATTATCTTTCATTGGTAAGTTTATATTACTACTCAATGGTGTAGCTGTAACCCCCAAAACAAAAGATTTCTCAAAAAACTTAAATAATTTGGTAAATGAGTTATAATGCGCTTCATCAATAATAACCAATCCTATATCTGAAATATCTAATTTATTATCGTTAAGACGGTTATTCAATGTTTCTACCATTGCCACAAAACAATTGAAATCTTTTTGATCTGATAAGTCAGCCTTACTATCTACAATTTTATTAGACACACCAAACTCTGTAAGCATATTAGAGGTTTGCTTGCACAGCTCTATCCGGTGAGTCATTACTAAAACTTGCTTCTTGTGAATCCTTAAATATTGTCTAACTATTTCAGAAAAAATAACTGTTTTACCACCACCTGTAGGCAATTGATACAGTAAATGATAATCTTTAGGCGCATCTTCAAAACACTTAAAAATCTTATCAATAGCTCCCTTTTGGTAACTATATAAACTTTTTCCTTCTTTACGTTCTTCTAATTCTAAAGTTGTAACTGGCATTCGTAAGTCTTTAATTTTGAGATTCGCAAAAATACAACGAATTAAAGGGTTACAACAAATAAATTCCTTATTTTTTTTTATCCGTACTTTTATCAAACATTATGATAAACAACACAGAAGATTTTCAGCAACAGTTTAACGGTTTTTATAATACTCCTCATTTATTTTTAAATAAAATTTATGGCATGCAACCGTTTTTACCCACAGTGCAAAAAACACCTGTTTTCCAAGGACATATCCCTAAAAACATAAGATTAGGGCAGCGTGTAGAACGCTTTGTTAGTTCTGAATTACGCCTATATAACAACATAAAAATCTTATCAGAAAATCCACAAATAAAAAGAGACAAAATTACTATTGGTGAATTTAGATTGTTTATTATTGAAAGACAAAATACCCATACATTTAGAAATTCAATTCAAATATTATTTATTCGCTCCGCATTATGGAAGCTCAGAAATAGAACATTGTGTAGGTCCTATGCGAAAGGATTCTTTAAATGAAAAATTAAAAAAATTAAAAAACAAACAATTACCACTACTCTATGCCCCAGAAACAAAATGCCTTTTAGATAAATTAAATTTAACTCCAAATGCTTTTAAACAAAACATCTATTTTAAAGCGCAACTTTTTATGCCATTAGGCAAAAATATTTCGCTTAAAATCTTAAATCCAGATTGTGTTTACGGGTTCTACTTTAACTATAAAGCATTAATACAATTCAAAGAACATAAATTTTACATCCCCAAAAAAACAGATTGGCTTCTAGATGTAACCCCGCATGTAAATTGGCTTACTTATGGCAACATTCTTCCTTTATTAAACCGTTTTGAACATGAAAACTATTCGCCATTGTTATGGATCAAAGCTCCAAATGGCTTAATACAAAAATATTTTGTTGTAAATTGGTAATACGCTTTAAAACGACATAAATAAAATAACTCCAAAGGGGCTTTCACAGCTTTAAAACTTACCTTAATTTTACATTTTCTAAGCCATACCCTATGTCCTCTTTATTACAATCTCAACTAATCCCAACACTTAAAACAAATTTTGGTTTCGATAGTTTTCGTGGTCAACAACAAGCTATTATTGAAAATGTATTAAACAAAAAGGATACATTAGTTATTATGCCTACAGGTGGTGGAAAATCTATTTGTTTTCAATTACCCGCTATTTTACTGAAAGGCATAACGCTAGTCATTTCCCCGCTCATTGCCTTAATGAAAGATCAAGTGGATGGATTAAATGCTAATGGTATAAAAGCATTCTTTTTTAATAGTAGCCAAGACCTAGAGGAACAGCAATACATTATTGAGAAAGTTATCAATACAGAATTAAAACTACTTTATGTTGCTCCTGAAAGTTTGGGCAGTTTGGAAAACATTTTAAACGAGAATTACATTAGCTGTATTGCTATAGATGAAGCACATTGTATTTCCTCATGGGGGCACGATTTTAGACCGTCATATCAACAATTAGGCTTTCTAAAAAAACAATTACCTAATACCCCTTTTATAGCCCTAACTGCTACAGCAGATAAAGCCACACGGCAAGACATAGTAAACCAATTAAAAATACCAAATGCAGATCAATTTATATCCTCTTTCGACAGAGAAAACATAACGCTAGAAGTACGTCCTGCAGATGGTCGAGTAAATCAAATTGTACAGTTTATTAAACAAAGACCTAACGAATCTGGTATTGTATATTGCCTAAGTAGAAAAAATACAGAGCAAATTGCCAAAAAACTCAACGAAAACGGAATTAACACAGATGCCTATCATGCTGGATTAAGCTTCGATGATCGTTCTAGAATACAAGAAGATTTTATTTTTGACAAAACACAGGTTGTCTGCGCTACCGTTGCTTTTGGTATGGGAATAGACAAATCCAATGTGCGTTGGGTAATCCATCATAATATGCCTAAAAACATAGAAGGTTACTATCAAGAAATTGGACGTTCTGGACGCGATGGGTTAAAAGCATATGCCTTATTATTTCATAGTTATGCAGATGTTATTCAGTTACGAAAGTTTGCCTCTGGCGCTTCTAATGAAGCGGTTCAAATTGCTAAGCTAGACCGAATGAAGCAATTTAGCGAAGCCACAACTTGTAGACGAAAAATACTCTTAAGTTACTTCGGGGAACTATTAGCTGAGAATTGTAATAACTGCGATGTTTGTAAAAACCCTCCAAAATTTTTCGACGGTACAACGATTGCTCAAAAAATACTTTCTACCATTACTCGTGTTAAAGAACAAGAAGCAACAGGAACCCTAATCGATATTTTAAGAGGTGCTAGAAATTCTAATATTTTAGAAAAAGGACTAGATAAGGTAAAAACCTTTGGTATTGGTAAAGATATTTCATGGAAAGACTGGCAACATTATATTGTTCAACTCATAAACCAAGGGGTTTGTGAAATTGCTTTTCACAAAAACAATAACCTACAACTCACAGCGTTTTCTAACAACGTACTATTTAAAGGATTAAAAGTTCACCTAACACATCCTGTAACGATTAAGGCACAAGAAATTAAAGCAATTAACAAACCAAAACGCGCTACTAATAATAGTTTATTTGAACGTTTACGCAAATTACGTTATCGCATTTCATTAGAAGAAAACATTCCTGCATACCTCATTTTTAATGATGCAACACTAAAAGAAATAGAGCGAGAAAGACCGATGAGTACAAGTGATTTTTTATCAATTTCTGGCGTTGGGCAACGTAAAGCGGAGGTGTATGGAGACGAATTTATCGCTGAAATTTTAGATTTTATAGGCTCCAAAATTAAAAAACCTAAAAAAACAGAAACACATTTATTAACCTACGAACTTTACAAACAAGGCTTATCTATAGAAGATATTTCTATTCAAAGACGATTAAAATCACCTACCATTTATTCTCATATAGCCAAATTATATTCTGATGGTAAAGCCATTAATATTTTTGATTTTATCTCAAAAAATGACGTAGAAGCTGTACATATGGCTAAGGTTGAGTTAGAAGGGAGTAAAACGTTAAAAGACTATTTCGAGTATTTTAATGAACAAATGGATTATTTTAAAATACGTTTGGCGTTAAGTGTTATTGAAAAAGAAGGTTTTTAATGAGTGTTCTACTTTAAGTTTTAGCCCTGGTTTTATTTACATTTCGTTAATAACTCCTTACAAAACCACTTCTATAAGGCTTTCAAATTTCTTATTTTGCACCCTTATAAATAATGTGTAAATTTTAAAGAATAGCGTGAAAGTCTGTATCGCTGAAAAGCCAAGTGTAGCCCGAGAAATAGCTTCTGTTTTAGGAGCCAATACAAAGCGTGATGGGTATTTTGAAGGGAATGGGTATGCTGTAACTTATACTTTTGGCCACTTATGCACACTCTTTGAACCTAAGGATTACAAAGCATATTGGAAAAGTTGGGACTTAAATAACTTACCAATGCTCCCCGAAAGGTTTCAAACCAAAGTGGTTAACAACGATGGGATAAAAAAACAATTTAACATTGTTAAACGTTTATTTGACCAAGCTAATTTAGTTATAAACTGTGGGGATGCCGGACAAGAAGGAGAACTTATACAACGCTGGGTTTTAAATCAAGCAAATTATAAAGGTGAAGTGAAACGGTTATGGATTTCATCCTTAACCACTGAAGCTATAAAAGAAGGCTTTCAAAATTTAAAACCTTCTAAAGATTATGACAACCTGTATTATGCAGGGTTCTCCAGAGCCATAGGCGATTGGTTATTAGGCATGAATGCGACCCGATTATATACGGTAAAACATGGCGGCTATAAGCAAGTATTATCTATAGGACGTGTACAAACTCCCACATTAGCAATGCTAGTAACACGCTTTAAAGATATTGAAAACTTTAAGCCACAACCGTATTGGGAATTACAAACATTGTATAGAGAAACTCTTTTTAGCTATGAAGAAGGACGCTTCTTAAAAATGGAAGACGGCGAAAAATTGGCCGCTATTGTAAAGGAGCATGATTTTGAAATTGTATCTATTGCTAAAAAGAAAGGTAACGAATACGCTCCTAAGCTATTCGATTTAACTGGATTACAAGTGTATTGCAATACCAAATTCGGGTTTTCTGCAGACGAAACTTTAAAAATTGTTCAAAAACTATACGAACAAAAAGTAGTGACCTACCCAAGAGTAGACACCACTTTTTTACCCAATGATATTTACCCAAAAGTCCCTAGTATTCTTCAGAAACTAACAAATTACATGACTTTAACCCAACCGCTTCTAGGCAAACCTATAAAAAAGTCTAAAAAAGTGTTTGATGATAAAAAAGTTACCGATCACCACGCTATCATCCCTACAGGTATTCAAATAAACTTGCAATACAATCAACAGCAAGTTTACGATATCATTACAAAGCGATTTATAGCCGTATTCTATGATGAATGTAAAGTCTCTAATACCACGGTAATAGGAAAAGCCGAATCGGTAAACTTTAAAACAACAGGTAAAGAAATCTTAGAGAAAGGATGGCGTATTGTTTTCGAAGATCCAAAGGCAAAAACTAAAGAAACAGGGTTATTACCACCTTTTGAAAAAGGTGAAAAAGGGCCTCATGAGCCTTCGTTTTTAGAAAAGAAAACAAGTCCTCCCAGTCAATATACAGAAGCCTCGCTCCTACGCGCAATGGAAACAGCTGGTAAACAAGTCGATGATGATGAAATGCGAGAGCTTATGAAAGAGAATGGTATTGGACGTCCCTCTACACGAGCCAATATTATTGAAACCTTATTTAAACGTAAATATATTAAACGAAATAAAAAACAAGTATTACCCACAACTATTGGCCTTCAGCTTATTGGAATTATTCAAAATCAGTTATTAAAATCGGCTGAACTTACAGGCTCTTGGGAAAAACAGTTAAAGGAAATTGAAAAAGGGAACTATAATGCAGGCCGTTTTATAAAAGAAATGAAGCGTATGGTTGACCATTTGGTTTATGAGGTCCGTAGTGAAACTAAAAAAGCGAATATCTCCCACGTTACTGCCAAACCCACTGTTTTAAAAAAAGCACCAAAGAAAAAAACATCTAACATCACGACCAATACCTGCCCCAAATGTAAACAAGGCCAGCTTGTAAAAGGGAAATCTGCTTATGGTTGTAGTCAATTTAAAGCAGGTTGCCATTTCGTATTACCCTTTAAATTTAATAGTAAAACAATTTCAGAAAAACAATACATCCGCTTGCTAGAAAAAGGGTCTACTGTAAATCTAAAAGGCTTTAAAACAGAAGAAGGAACAATAGAAGGCTTGATTCGTTTTGATGCTGATTTTAAACTGAAATTAGAACCTAAAAAAACGCCTCAAACCTCAAAAACCAACACCGTAGAGGTACTAACTTGCCCAAAGTGTAAAACAGGTACCCTTTTAAAAGGCAAAACTGCTTATGGGTGTTCCGCCTATAAAAGCGGATGTGATTTTAGGTATAGTTACGATGCTATTCGTGAAAAAGCAAAAGGCAAACCAATGTCTAAAGACATTGTTTACAGCATTATCAATGGAAAATAAAACACATCATCATTTTAAAATTTACAAGCCTTATGGCATGTTAAGTCAGTTTTCCAGTAATTCTACGCAACAACAGCGTAAAAAATTCTTGGGCGAACTTAAACAATTTCCAGAAGGTACAATGCCTATAGGTAGGCTTGATGAAAAAAGCGAAGGCTTACTACTTCTTACCACAAATGGCAAACTCAGTAATGCTATTAATAGCTCCAAATTTGAAAAGGAATACTATGCACAATTAGATGGAGACATTTCGGAAACAGCGGTACAAGAACTACAAAATGGTGTAGAAATAGGTTTTGATGGCAAAAAATACCAAACCAAACCTTGTAAAGTATTCAAATTAAAAACGCCTCCTAATCTCCCCGAACGCTGGAAAAAAATTAGAGATGAGAGACATGGGCCAACCACATGGATCTCTATAACTCTTACCGAGGGAAAGTTTAGGCAAGTTCGAAAAATGACTTCTGCCGTTGGTTTTCCTACATTACGACTCGTAAGAATTAGAGTTGGCAACATCTTTTTAGAAGAATTATTACCCGGAGAAGTTATTACTATACAATTACCACTCCCATTAAATTAAATCAACTTATTCCATATAATCGCTGTAACTTTACAAATAAATTATTTATCATTATGAATAATATCACACACTGGTTTTACGACTACTTTTTATCCTTAGGACTCTCCGAAATCACTTCAAAGTATTTAAATATGTTAGCTTTAATGCTAGCAATGCTTATAATTGTGTTTGTTGTAGATTTTATAGCAAGATACCTTTTACTTAATTTATTTAGTACTTTTGCTGAACGTACGAAATCAAATTTCGATGATCTATTAGTAAAAAATAAAGTCCCTAAAAATATAGGTCATATTATTCCATTAATTATCGCATTAGAATTTATACCAATAATATTCTCTGATTTCTTATATGTAGAAGGCATTATAGAAAAAATATTTAAAGCCTTTGGTATTGTTTTAGCACTTTGGATCGCTAGAAGCCTTCTAAATACATTAAAAGATTATTTTAAAACCGTGCCATCTTTAAAAGACAAACCGGTAGACAGTTACATACAAGTATTTATGATATTTGTATGGGTAGCAGGTTTCATTTTCGTATTTGCTATTATTGCCGAGATAGAATTTTTGAAACTTATCACTGGACTGGGCGCCATTTCCGCAGTTATCATTTTAGTTTTTAAAGATACCATACTTGGTTTTGTAGCTAGTATCCAAGTTTCTATTAATGATATCGTACGTATTGGAGACTGGGTAACCTTCGTGAAATATGGTGCAGATGGAGATGTTATAGAAATTAACCTTGCGACCGTTAAGGTTCAAAATTTTGACAATACAATCACCACAATTCCTACCTATGCACTAATTTCCGACTCCTTTAAAAACTGGAGGGGAATGACAAATTCTGATGGGAGACGTATAAAAAGAGCTTTAATTATAAAACAATCCAGCATCGATTATTTAACTTCAGATAAAGTAAATGCATTAAAAAAAATCGCATTAATTTCTGATTACCTGGAATTACGTCAAGAAAAAATAAAAAAGCATAATACAGAACATAATATTGACAAAACTCTACCTATAAATGGAAGACACTTAACTAATATTGGCGTTTTCAGAAAATATATTGATAGTTATGTTAATCAGCACACTGGAATTAATAAGGAAATGATGATAATGGTGAGACAACTAGCGCCAACAACACAAGGTATTCCCTTGGAGATTTATGCCTTTAGTAGTGATAAACGCTGGGCCAACTATGAATATATTATGGCGGACATTTTTGATCATATTATGGCTGCGGTTCCCTATTTTGATCTGGAGCTGTTTGAATTACCGAGCCATTTAACTGTAGTGGAATAACAGAATTATAATCCTACAACAACTAAAAAACCTCGATTACAATTATTGTAATCGAGGTTTTTTAATATTATATAGAAACTAAATTAGATTTTCTTAACACGAACGGCGTTTAAACCTTTCATCCCTTTTTCTAATTCAAATTGTACCTTGTCATTTTCTGCAATTTCATCAATTAACCCACTAACATGGCAGAAGTATTTTTCACTATCAAGTGCATCAATAATAAAACCAAATCCTTTTGAAGAATCGTAAAACGATACTTTTCCTTTGTGAATAGGATCAACTTCTTCTACATCGCTATCATCCTTTTTAGGCACGCCTAAAACGATATTCTTAGCTTTCACTTTGATTTTGTCTTCTGGGTTTGGTGGAGTATCTGTAAGATTCCCATTAAAATCCACATAAGCAAATTGAATACCTTGTTTCCCGTTTTCAGCAGCTTCTGCTTTACGAGCTTCCATTTTTTTCTTTTTGTCTTCTCGCTTTTTAAGGCGTTTCTTTTCTTTTTCTAATTTGTTAAATGTCTGTTGCGACTTTGCCATTCTATTTTTTTAATATTAATTTATTTAGACAGGTTATAAAATAATTTATAGCCCATTTTTACAAAAGTACGGATTTGTAATGATTTTTCGAAAGAATATGAAGAATTTACTAATTTTCCTCTTTTTCTTTTACAATAGTTATTGTTGCTTTCACTCCAGTCGCAAGATTCCATTGATTTGTTGAAATGGCATACCCTTTATCATCTAAAACCTGAAACTCCGCAGTATTTGGCCCGCTAGAGCCTTGATTAATCGCTTGAAAATCAATAACATTATCACCTTCTTCCAAACTCAAGAAAAAACCTTTAAAGCTTGTTTCTAAAAGCACTCTATCTTTTACAACATTTCCGTTAACATAAACTTTAATTAAATCCCCATCTGGATATTGATGGTCTCTATAAATAATATTAACCCGTTTCGATTTGGTGCTATATTCTCCTAAATATTGTGTTGTCGTATTTCCATTGTGCCGTCTTTCATTTTCTTCTTCGAATTGCAGACTTCTTTGAAGTTGTTTATTAAATAATTCGGCAGGATTTCTAAACTTGGTTTCATTTTCTATAGAAAAATCTTTACGCTTAGCTACGGGTAATTTTTCAGACTCAGATATAACTATATCATTTTCTACTGCTTTAGGACTGTCTTCTTCCTTAATAGACGGTTTAATAATAAGCTCATTATCTTCCTTTGGGTCCTCTGTATCTTCTGCTGGAATTGCTATAGATTTTCTTCCATTATCAATTTGTGCACTTATTCCAAGTACAAAAAAAAATGCTATGATTGAAAAAAAATGCAATTTCATATACGGCGTGATTGTTTTAGTTATCTAAAATAAACCAAAAACTATACCTAAATGCTAAAATTATTATAATCTCTTTAAAAATAAGCATTTTTTCGCAAAAAAAGAATCAAATATTAAAATAGCTTTATTAAATCAAAAGCAGTTCTTAATATTTAAAAATAAGTTCCCACTCTAAAACACCTGCAAACATATAAGCGTTGCAGGTGTTCTTTTTTTTATAATATTAATAGGCTAACAATTTCAATAATTCCCCTTCAAACTTATCTCTTGAAAGGTATTGATCTTCTAATTGGTTTATAAAAGGTATAGGGGTTTCCATACTCGCTACACGCTTAATTGGCGCATCTAGAAACTCAAAACAATGTTCCATTATTAATGCTGAAATATCACTTGCTATACCTCCAAATAAAGAATCTTCTTGTAAAATAATCGCTCGCCCTGTTTTTTTAACAGAATTATAAATCGTTTCGGTATCTAATGGTTGAAGAGAACGTAAATCAATTAGATCGGCGCTAATATCTGGATGCTTATCTAAGGTGTTTAATGCCCAGTGCACAGCTGCCCCATAAGCAATAACTGTAATAGCTTCTCCCGTTCTTAACAAGGCTGCTTTCCCTAACGGAATTGTAAAATAATCTGTAGGTATTTCTTGGCGAATGCTTCTGTATAACGCTTTATGTTCAAAAAACAATACAGGATTAGGATCGTTAATTGCAGTTGCTAATAATCCTTTAGCATCTTTTGGAAATGCGGGATACACTACTTTTAGTCCTGGTGTTTTTGTAAACCATGCTTCGTTGGTTTGCGAATGAAATGGCCCCGCAGCAACGCCTGCACCACAAGGCATACGTAATACAACATCGGCGTTTTGATTCCATCTGTAGTGTGATTTTGCTAAATAATTAACCACAGGGTTAAATCCAGAAGTCACAAAATCTGAAAATTGAAGCTCCACAACACTCTTTATTCCAGCAATAGATAGTCCCATTGCTGTTTCTATAATAGACGATTCACAAATGGGAGTATTACGGACTCTATCTTTACCAAATTGTGCTACAAAACCATCTGTAATTTTAAAGACCCCGCCGTATTCAGCCACATCTTGCCCCATTATAACCAGATCTTTATGCAGCTCCATAGACTGTTTCAAGCCCTCTGAAATGGCATCAATCATGCGGCGTTCTTTTCTATTGTCATTCGCTTTAAACTCACTATAAGAAAAAGGCTTGTATACATCATTTAACTCCTCTGTTTCTGAAGCTGTAATAGCGACTTCCGCATTGGCAACTCGTAATGCGTCATTAATTTCTGCTTTAATTGCTTTTCTATAGGTTTCGATAATTGCCTCTGTTAAAACACCTTCTTGTATTAAATAAGCCTTAAAATTATCTAAAGGGTCTTTTTTTGCCCACGCATCCATTAATTCTTGAGGGACATATTTAGTCCCACTAGCCTCTTCATGCCCACGCATTCTAAACGTTTTAAATTCTATTAGAATGGGGCGTGGAGTTGTTCTTATACTCGCTGCTAATTCAGAAACCTTAGCATACACTTCTATAATATTGTTTCCATCTATTATATGCGACTCCATACCATAACCTAAAGCTCTATCTGCTAAATCTTTACAATTATACTGTTCAGTCGTTGGGGTTGATAGTCCATAACCATTATTCTCAATACAGAACAACACTGGAAGTTGCCATACAGATGCGACATTTAAAGCTTCATGAAAATCGCCTTCGCTTGTTCCTCCTTCACCTGTAAAAACAGCTGTAGCTTGGTGCTTCTTTTTAAGCTTACTAGCTAAGGCTATCCCATCTGCTACACCTAATTGTGGTCCCAAATGCGAAATCATTCCTACAATATTATATTCTTGAGTTCCAAAGTGAAAAGAGCGGTCACGGCCTTTTGTAAACCCCGAAGCTTTTCCTTGCCATTGTCCAAACAAACGTTGCAATGGAATGTTACGTGTTGTAAAAACACCTAAGTTTCTATGCATAGGTAATATATATTCCTCTGCTTGCATAGCTAATGTTACACCTACCGAAATAGCTTCTTGACCAATACCAGAAAACCATTTACTGACCTTGCCTTGTCTAAGAAGAATAAGCATTTTTTCCTCGATCATACGTGGTTTTAACATGCTTTTATATAAATGTAGTAATGTCTCTGAATCTAATGTGTGTTTGGGGTACTTAATATTGCTTTTCATCAAGATTATTTAGTGTGTGAAAATGATTTGTCAAATATAGCATAATTGAATAATAATTATAAAAAGACCCTTAAAATTATCGATTATAATTTGTGCGATGTTTTCGTTACTTTTGTGGTACAAGATTTATTAAATATTTAGTACCATGAAGAGTATTCCTAGTGTTAATTTAAAAGACTTTCTCTCTGATGCCCCAGAAAGGAAGCAGAAGTTTATAGATGAAATAGGTAAAGCCTATCAGGAAATTGGGTTTGTAGCGCTAAAAGGTCATTTCTTAGATGACGCCCTAGTAGACAACCTATATAAAGAAATTAAAAACTTTTTTGACCTCCCTGTAGAAACTAAACGTAAATATGAAATCCCTGGTATTGGCGGACAACGTGGTTATGTTTCGTTTGGAAAGGAAAGTGCTAAAGGCAAAAAAGAAGGCGATTTAAAAGAATTCTGGCATTTTGGACAATATGTAGACGACAACCCTACTTTAGAAGCAAAATACCCTCCTAATGTAAACGTTTCTGAACTTCCTGCATTTAATGACGTTGGGAAAGAAGCCTATAAAATGTTAGAAAAAACGGCTAAATACGTCTTACGAGCTTTAGCATTACACCTACAATTAGAAGAAACTTACTTTGATAACTACATTCATAACGGAAATTCTATTTTAAGACCCATTCATTACCCACCTATTTTAGAGGAACCAAAAGCTGCTGAACGTGCCGCGGCTCATGGTGATATTAACTTAATCACACTATTAATGGGAGCGCAAGGACGCGGGTTACAAGTACAAAACCACGACGGTGAGTGGATTGATGCTATTGCAGAACCAGATGAATTAATGATTAATGTGGGGGATATGTTATCCAGACATAGTAACAACAAATTAAAATCAACAATACATAGAGTAATCAATCCGCCAAGAGAACTTTGGGGAACATCCCGTTACTCTATTCCTTTTTTCATGCATCCAGTAAGTGAAATGAAACTAGATGTTTTAGAAAGTTGTATTAGCGAAGATAGCCCTAAAGAATTTGAAGATATTACTGCTGGTCAATTCTTAAACCAACGTTTAATTGAACTCGGGTTAATTAAAAAATAATAAATCAGTATTAGCATTCAGCTGTGAGTTAAAAAAACTAACAGCTGAATGCTTTTATTCGTAATAACAATGGATTTACAAGACCAATTAAAAAAACTATTCCCCGACCATATTGAAAAAGAGGTCACAGCTGCTGAACCAAAATCTAATCTTTGGACACAGGACACTCCTATTATATGTAAATACGAAAAACGAAAAGGCAAACCTATAACTATTCTAGAAGGTTATACTGGAGCAACTCAAGATTTTAAAGCATTGGCTAAAGAATTAAAACAACAATTAAGTGTTGGTGGAAGCTTTAAGGAGGATAAAATTATTATTCAAGGCGATTACAGAGATAAGATAATGGAAATATTAAAATCGAAAGGGTTTAATGTAAAACGCGTTGGCGGGTAAGTTTAAATGGCACAAAATAGTTCCTTACATATTACCAATGGATCAAGTCTAACATCTTTCCTTAAAAAGCTAGAAATAAAAGGCGATATAATGACCTGGAATGAAATGTTATGTGAAGGGCCTGCTATAGAGGTTATAGATTCTGATATCTTTTTTGAAACACGAACAGCTTTTTTTAAAAACACTTACAATACCAATTATAAGGCTGGCGGATTTAAAACCGAAATACTTAAACTAAACACACTTGCCGATTATTCTGAAGTTATCCTATGGTTTGAATATGATTTGTTTTGCCACATCAATCTCATGGCTGCAATTAGCCTACTAAAACAAAAAAAAAACAAAACACCTTTATACCTCGTATGTAGCGGTCGAGAGGAAAATGAAAAAACGCTAAAAGGATTATCGGAATTAACAGCAAAACAGCTTAAAAGACATTATAAAAACAAAATAAAATTAACTGTAGACGATGTTGCACTTGCCCAAAAAATATGGCGTATTTATTGTAGTAATGATCACAATCTATTAAACTCTCTTATATTAAGAACGTCAAGTTTTAAATACTTAAGCAACTGTTTAAAAGCGCACTTAAGACGTTTCCCTGATGTAAGGAGTGGATTAAATACATTAGAGTACAATATATTAAAATTAATTAAAGAGCACGCTATAAAATCACGTCATCACCTATTGGGATACACTTTACACTACCAAGGGTATTATGGCTTTGGAGAGATACAATTAGAGCGAATGGTAAATACATTAGTCTTATTTTATAATGAAACAGAAACAACGTTAACCTTAAATAGAAATGGGCATTTGGCTTTAGAGCATCAAAAAAACTTTTTAAACGAATTACGATGTGATTTTTATTTTGGAGGTGTAAATAAAGCCGACTTCCTTTACCATAAAAAAGAAAACCAACTGATTAAAACAAATATAAATGCCGATTAAAAATTCTGAATTAATATTAAACCCAGATGGTAGTGTATACCATTTAAATTTGCGTCCCGAACATATAGCAGGCACTATAATAACTGTTGGAGATCCCGATCGATTAGATAGTGTAACGATGCATTTTGATACTGTCGATTTTAAAATACATAAAAGAGAATTCCATACACAAACTGGAACCTACAAAGGCAAGCGCTTAACCGTAATTTCTACAGGCATAGGCACAGACAATATTGATATTGTCTTGAATGAATTAGACGCATTGGTAAATATCAATTTAGAGACTCGAGAAATAAAAAAAGAACTCACATCGCTTGATATTGTTAGAATAGGAACTTCAGGTTCTATACAAAAAAACATTCCAATCAACTCCTTTTTAATTAGTGAATATGCTTCTGGGTTTGATAGCCTTTTACATTTTTACGATAGCCAACATATTCAATACAAAGCCATTTCTAATGCATTAATGGAACATACGCATTGGTCCTCTGATAAATCAAGTCCTTATGTCGTAAAATGTGATGCTGCTTTATTTTCTAAATTAAGTTCAGATAAAACATTGAAGGGGTTTACAGCTACTAATTCCGGGTTTTATGGCCCTCAAGGTAGAATCTTACGCTTACCTATACTAGACAACACCTTAAATGACAAATTAGCCAGTTTTAATTTTGAAAATAGACCCATCACTAATTTAGAAATGGAAACAGCTGGTATTTATGGATTATCAAATCTATTAGGACACAAAGCACTATCAATGAACGCTATTATAGCCAATAGAGCTACTGGAGAATTTAGTAGTAACCCTAAAGCAATAGTAGATGCCCTAATTATCTATACGTTAAATAAATTGGTAGAATAGACTATAATTATGAAAACAATTAAAATTGGAGGTGTTCCAGAACATTTTAACTTAGCCTGGTATTTAGGTTTAAAAAATGGCGAGTACAAAGCTAAAGACATAAATTTACGTTGGAAAGATTATTTTGGTGGTACAGGAGAAATGTGCAAAGGCTTGCGTAATGGAGACATTGATATGGCTGTTATTTTAACCGAAGGTATTATTAAAGATATCATTGAAGGAAATAAAAGTAAAATTGTACAAACCTTTGTAAAAACACCTTTAATTTGGGGAATACATGTTGATGAAAAATCGGATTATAAAACAATTCCGGAACTAAAAGGACGTAAAGCTGCCATAAGTAGGTATGGCTCCGGCTCGCATTTAATGGCTTATATAAATGCACAAAATAACGCCTGGGATTTAAATAAAGATCTCAATTTTGAGGTTATTAAAAACTTAGAAGGTGCTGTTGATGGTTTAACCCAAGGTAAGGCAGATTATTTTATGTGGGAAAAATTCACAACCAAACCCTTAGTCGATAATGGTACATTTAGACGCATCGGCAACTGCCCTTCCCCTTGGCCTTGCTTTGTTATAGCCGTAAGCGAGGCCTTTTTAAAAACCAATAGAGAAGCTGTTAAAACCATTTTAAATATTGTAAATACAACAACGGCTGACTTTAAAAACATTCCAAGTATTGATAAAATGATTGCCAATCGTTACGAACAAGAACTTAAAGACGTTCAAGAATGGTTACGTTTAACCGAATGGTCTCAAGAACTTATTGATGAGAAAACCATAAACCATGTTCAAAATCAATTGTTAGCTTTGGACATTATTTCTGAAAAATGGAACTATAAAGACTTAACTGAAATATTATAAAAGGCTTCAAGCGTATTACATAAAAAATGTACTACCAATTTATTTCTTTTTGAGCTTTCTCTTTCAAAATAGCATTAACCGCCTCAAAATGCTTGTTACCAAACCAATACCCTCTATTAGCACTTAACGGAGATGGGTGCCCCGAAGTTAAAATATGATGCTTAGAAGCCTCGATTAATTTGGCTTTCTTTTTAGCAAATCCTCCCCATAATAAAAAGATCACATTATCCTTATGATCGCTTATGGTTTTAATAACACAGTCTGTAAATGTCTCCCAGCCTTTTTTTTGATGACTCCCAGCATGGTGTGCACGAACCGTTAATGTTGCATTTAATAAAAGAATACCTTGTGTTGCCCAACGCTCTAAATTTCCGCTTTTAGGGTAAACAACACCTACACTCGCTTCAACTTCTTTAAAAATATTGATTAAAGATGGTGGATGTGAAACGTGTTCATTCACAGAAAAGCACAACCCATTAGCTTGGTCATAATTATGATAAGGATCTTGCCCAATAATAACCACCTTTAAATCATCAAAATGACATTTTTCAAAAGCATTAAAAATAAGTGCTTCAGGTGGAAAACATTTAGCTTGTAAATATTCTTCTTTAACGAAAGTCATTAAATTTTTAAAATAATGCTTATCAAATTCCTCTTGTAAATGTGTTTTCCAGCTCTTATGTAGCTCTATATTCATTATTATTTATTATTAGCTATTATTTTTCAATGTAAAATAATACTATCTTTAATAGTATTAAAATTTAATTTGTTTTTTGTTATTACCATTAATTCTAAATACATTTCAGCAATTGTAGAAATGTAAAAAAAGGAGCCCGCCTTTCGGGAAAAATTATGAAACTATTTAAATTTCCAACTGCTCAAACCATTTTATTAGTTATTGCCGGACTTGTAACACTTCTTACGTGGTTTGTCCCTTCTGGTAAATACGATACATTAGTTTACAATAAAGCGGACAATACATTTACTCAAATTAATGAAAAGACGAGTAAAACACTAGAGGCATCTCAAGCAACTTTAGACGCGCTTACCATTAAGATCCCATTAGAAAAATTTACTAGCGGCGATATATATAAAGCCATAAACATCCCTAATACTTACAAAAAACTAGAGGCCAAACCACAAGGATTTACCGATTTTATAAAATCGCCAATCCAAGGTATTATTGCGGCGTCAGACATTATTTTTTTGGTGCTTATAATTGGCGGGTTAATTGGAATTATAAACAGCACAGGCGCCTTTGATGCGGCCATTGCTTGGTTAGCAAATGTTCTTAAAGGATATGAATTTTTACTTATTATATTGGTAACTGTACTTATTGCAATTGGCGGCACAACCTTTGGTTTAGCAGAAGAAACGATTGCTTTTTATCCCATTTTAATTCCTGTATTCTTGGCTGCTAAATATGATGCCATGGTACCTCTAGCTTCAATTTACCTTGGGACTAGTATAGGAACCATGTGTTCTACAGTAAACCCTTTTAGTACCATAATCGCTAGTAATGCTTCTGGAATAAACTGGACAACAGGTCTAACCGGAAGACTAATTATGCTAGTATTATGCATGACCATTTCTATTATTTACATTATGCGCTATGCGAAACGTGTTAAAAACGATCCTACTAAATCGATTATTTATAATCAAAAAGAACAAATAGAATCGCTTTTTGGAAACTCAACAGCGACAACAATACAGTTTACAACGCGGTTACGCTTGGCTTTATTAATTTTTGCGCTGTGCTTTATTATAATGATTATTGGGGTTTCTTTATTAGATTGGTGGTTTGTTGAAATGACTGCTGTATTTCTAGTAGGAGCTATTTTAATAGGAATTATTACAAAAATAAAGGAATCCACATTTGTAGACATTTTTGTAAAAGGAGCTGGTGATTTATTAGGAGTCGCTTTAATTATTGGGATTGCTAGAGGGGTTTCTGTGATAATGGAAAACGGGTTAATAAGTGATACCATGTTGTATTATGCGAGTGACTTAACCCTTGGCATGCACAAGGGCATCTTTGCTAATATTATGGTTTTTATTTATGGTGGGCTTTCCTTTTTTATTCCCAGTTCTTCAGGAATGGCTGTATTAACAATGCCTATTATGTCTCCTTTAGCAGATACTGTTGGGATTGGGCGAGAAATTATAGTAAATGCCTATCAATATGGAATGGGTTTATTTGCCATAATAAACCCTACAGGTTTAATACTCGCTTCTCTGGCCATTGTAAAGGTTGGCTATGATAAATGGTTAAAATTTGTACTTCCGCTATTACTTATCTTAATAGTATTTACAATGTTAGTAATGACTATTTCTATTTATTTATAACTTAAAAAAACCAACCACTTCATTATTTTACCCATTCATTAAAATCTCCTTTTAAAAATAACATCCTTTTTTTGCAAAGTTATACTTTAAAATAATTTTGGCTGGTCGTCATCTGTATCATCGGTAACGTTACCTGCTTCACTTGTAATATTTACCTCGTCAACCACTTCTATATCTTCTGCATGAACTGCTTCTGGTGCTTCAAAAGGAATAGGCTCCAATAAATTAACTTGATTTAACCTTTCTTTGGTTAATTGATTTCCTAAAGCAGAAATTCCTTTAACAGCAATAAATGCTTCCATATTTATAGTTTCGTTATCTTTCCTCTCTTTCCCTCTTTCTTTAGCAAAAACAATCTCAGCCATAGGTTTCCAATCGGTAGAGACTATTTCTAATTGAGATTTTTCATGACCAGAAATAAACACATCTTCTTTATTTTCATTTTCTACTAAGAAACGTTTTACATAATACCGTTCTTTTTCTCCATCAAAATATATAGCAGAAATTGGTTTTTTAGGAACCCACTTTTCCATTACAATCATATCATTACCAAAGTGCGTCGTTACTTCTGGGATTATGGTTTTTACTATTCCTTTTTGGGTGATTATTAATATGCGATCTTCCCCTCTAAATTCTCCAAGCAACTCACCTCTTCCATCCACATTTAAACGTCGTACTGTTTCATCAAACCATATTTTACGCGGTTTTAGTGTAGACACACCTTTTTCTTTAAGCTCTATTTTTTTAATCGGGTATTTAGTTACCAAGTTTCCTTTTGAAGCTCTTCCTTTTATTAAAACATTAGCAAAATCAATATCCCATTTTAGCTTTTTCACACTACCAACTTGCCTCAAATATAAACTTATAACCTCTGCTTCTCCGTTCGGATTTGCAGAAAAATACCACAGTTTAGAGCTCTTGTTTCCGTTTGTTAAATCATAATGTTTATCTCTAGTTATTGCGGTAACAGCAAATCGTTTTATATAAGACGGCCCTTTGGCTGCATCCCTATAAATCATATTGTAGATAGTACGTTTATCTTTCTTTTTAAAAACGGCCACATGAATAATATGTTTTCCTATAAATGTTTTAGTTCCTACTTTTGTTATCATCATTTTACCATCTCCAGTAAAAGCAATAATATCATCGATGTCACTACAATCACAGACATATTCATCTCTACGTAATGAAGTTCCAATAAAACCTTCTTCTCGATTTACATAAAGCTTTGTATTTCTAATCACAACTTTTGTGGCATCAACATCTCCAAAAGCACTAATTTCCGTTTTACGTGCTCTTCCTTCACCATATTCTTTCTTTAAACGTGTAAAGTAGGCAATAGCATAATCGATAAGATTTGCTAAATGGTGTCTTACTTCTGCAATTTGTTCTTCCAAAGCATCAATTTTCTGTTGTGCTTTATCAATATCAAACTTAGAAATGCGTTTAATTCTAATCTCTGTTAAGCGGGTTATATCGTCTACAGTAACGGCTCGTTTTAAGTGTTTTATATGTGGCGCTAAGCCCTTGTCTATTGCTTGTATAACGCCTTCCCATGTCTCCTCCTCTTCTATATCTCTATAAATTCTATTCTCTATAAATATACGTTCCAAACTAGCAAAGTGCCATTGTTCTTCTAATTCCCCTAGTTTTATTTCTAACTCTTGCTTTAACAACTGAACCGTATTGTCTGTACTACGGCGTAACATCTCGGAAACCCCTATAAACAAAGGTTTATTATCTTCTATAACGCAACCTAAAGGGGAAATTGAAGACTCACAACTTGTAAAGGCATATAAAGCATCTATGGTTTTATCTGGCGACAAACCGGAAGGTAAATGCACTAATATTTCAACCTCTGCGGCTGTATTATCTTCTATTTTTTTTATTTTAATTTTACCTTTATCATTTGCTTTTAGAATAGAATCTATCAACGATGTTGTAGTTGTTGCAAAAGGAATTTCGGTAATAACCAATGTGTTCTTATCGCGTTGTGAAATTTTTGCCCTAACCCTTACTTTCCCACCTCGTAAGCCATCATTATAATTAGAGAAATCGGCTATCCCAGCTGTTGGGAAATCTGGTACTAAAGTAAAGCGTTTTCCTTGTAAATGTTTTACCGAAGCCTCTATAAGCTCTATAAAATTATGAGGTAATATTTTTGTTGACAAGCCTACGGCTATCCCTTCTCCGCCTTGTGCTAGTAATAAAGGAAACATTACTGGCAAATTCACGGGTTCTTTTCGACGCCCATCATAAGAAGCCTGCCATTCTGTGATTTTTGGATTATAAACAACATCTAATCCAAACTTAGAAATACGCGCTTCGATATAACGTGAAGCGGCAGCCCTATCTCCCGTTAAAATATTCCCCCAGTTTCCTTGGGTATCTATTAATAAATCTTTCTGACCTATTTGTACCATAGCATCTGCAATACTGGCATCTCCATGTGGGTGATATTGCATCGTATGACCAACAATGTTTGCGACCTTATTGTAACGCCCATCATCTAAATCTTTCATAGAATGCATAATACGGCGTTGCACAGGTTTAAAACCATCTTCAATCGCTGGTACTGCACGCTCTAAAATAACGTACGATGCATAATCTAAAAACCACTCCTTGTACATTCCAGTAATTCTGGTAATGGTTTCTTGTGGTTCTTGTGGTTCTAAGTTCTCGTTTGTTAAATTTTCTAAATCGTCGTTTTCTTCTGCCATATCGCTTTTATCATTCCCTTAAGGATAGGAAATCTATTCTTTATTTTTATGAAAGCTTATAATAATGTAGGTTATATAAAAGTAACCTAAATCATTTTAATTATTTATTGTCTTCAATTAAATCCATTTCAACCTTCAAGTTTTCTATAATAAACTCTTGCCTTGATGGTGTGTTTTTCCCCATATAGAATGCTAATAAGTCCTCTATAGACATTTGCTCATCTAGCATTACGGGATCCAACCGAATATCATCACCAATAAAGTACTTGAATTCATCTGGAGAAATTTCACCTAAACCTTTAAATCGTGTAATTTCTGGTTTTGGCTTTAACTTTTCTATTGCATGTATTCGTTCTTCTTCAGAATAGCAATAAATAGTTTCTTTCTTATTTCGAACTCTAAATAGCGGGGTTTGTAAAATATACAAATGCCCTTCTTTTATAACCTCAGGAAAAAATTGTAGAAAAAAGGTTATTAGTAATAATCGAATGTGCATCCCATCAACATCGGCATCGGTAGCAATCACGACATTATTATAACGTAAATCTTCTAAAGATTCTTCAATATTTAATGCCGCTTGTAATAAATTAAATTCTTCATTTTCGTAAACAATTTTTTTAGTCAGCCCATAACAATTAAGCGGCTTTCCTTTTAAACTAAATACGGCTTGTGTATTCACATCGCGAGATTTAGTTATACTACCTGATGCAGAATCTCCCTCTGTAATAAACAATGTAGATTCTAGGTTTCTAGGGTTTTTAGCATCTCCAAAATGTACACGACAATCTCTTAGCTTCTTATTATGCAGGCTTGCTTTTTTTGCTCTGTCTTTCGCTAGTTTACGTATCCCTGATAATTCTTTACGCTCGCGCTCTGCTTGTAATATTTTACGCTGAATTTTCTCTGCTGTATCTGCATTTTTATGCAAATAATTATCGAGATGTGTTTTTAAGAAATCGTTAATGTAGGTTCTTACAGTAGGGAGATCGCCTCCCATATCTGTAGATCCTAATTTTGTTTTTGTCTGACTTTCAAAAACAGGTTCCATCACTTTTATCGCAATGGCAGAAACTACAGATTTTCTAATATCTGATGCTTCATAATTCTTTCCATAAAACTCACGAATAGTCTTTACCAATGCTTCGCGAAAAGCAGCAAGGTGTGTTCCTCCTTGTGTTGTATTTTGACCATTTACAAAACTATTATATTCTTCGCTATATTGCGTTCTACTGTGTGTTATAGCAACTTCTATATCGCTTCCCCTTAAATGAATAATCGGATATAACAAGTCTGTTTCCACTATTTTCTCAGACAGTAAATCTTTTAATCCATTTTCACTATAAAATTTTTCTCCGTTAAAAATAATAGTCAGCCCTGGATTAAGGTAGACATAATTTTTAAGCATTTTAACAACATATTCACTTCTAAATTTATAATTTTTAAAAATGATTTCATCTGGAATAAAGGACACTTTTGTTCCCTTTCTCCGTGTTGTTTCTTCTAAAAACTCTTGATCAATAAGGTTTCCTTGCTCAAAATCTGCTGATGCACTTTTTCCTTCACGAGACGATTCTACTCTAAAATAAGAGGATAATGCATTTACGGCTTTAGTACCAACCCCATTTAATCCTACTGATTTTTTAAAGGCTTTGGAATCGTATTTTCCTCCGGTATTCATTTTAGAGACCACATCGACTACTTTCCCTAAAGGAATACCACGCCCATAATCCCTAACAATGACTTTACTTCCTTGTACTGAAATCTCTATCGTTTTTCCAGCCCCCATAACAAACTCATCAATAGAGTTATCGAGTACTTCTTTTAAAAGAATATAAATTCCATCATCTGGAGAAGACCCATCTCCCAATTTCCCAATATACATTCCTGGTCGCATACGAATATGTTCTTTCCAGTCTAGTGAGCGTATGTTATCTTCGGTATATTTGGTTTGTTCAGCCATAGAATTCAAATAAGATTTCGTGATTGGATGCTAATATAATATAACCTCTTATAAAATGAAATAGCACGCCCATAAAGTAATTAACAATAAAAGGTTAGCATTACATAAAACACTATTAAGCAACTTCTTAAACGCAGGTTTTATCTAACATTATTTGACACTCATTTTCCCACTTGCCCTTTGAATAGCGTCCATAAAAAGGAATAAAAATACGCTTAATTCTTTTATTATAATGGTTTCTAATTTGATATGAGCCTGTTATGATTTGTTATTAAAGAAAAAGAAAATAACTACCTAAAACGATTTAATTAAATAGCCTGAAAAAAGGCTTTATAAATGTATTCACCAATTTAGGATTACGAGACCTACAAATATTGTTACTACTTTATTTTTTATTTAATAGTGTTAGCTCCTACTTAAAACAGTTAATCTACAAGCTGTTTTAAATCTACAACCAAACCGCTCGTGTTATGAGGTTTGCATTTTCTCCCCATAGTTTGAAAACACAAAAACTACTTGCTCTGCAAATGGCTTTCCGTATTACTTTTCTTTGCCGTCGCTAGCAAATGCTTTCGATTTTTATTTCTTGCCATATCCTTACTCTTTCCACCATAAGCAAATGCTAGCGGTAGCTGTGACGTAAACTAGCTCCATCAGAGGTTTTAAATATCTCTCTTGACACTTTAGTATTTGGTCAACAAAATATCGAAGATGGTATTGATGATACAGAATTAGCCACTTTATTTAAAAAAACATAATCCCTTACCGACAAAGAAAAAGAAACTATTAAAAACCTTATTTCCGCTTTTATCTTTCAAAAAGATATACAAAAACAGCTTACATAAAAAAAGCCTCTACATCTCTGTAAAAGCTTTATATTCTTTATTTATTAATTACTCTTTACGGCACGGATTACAAATCCGTACTATCGGGTAATTTTATTTCTGGGTTGGCTTACTCGTAACGCTACTAAGCTAAGCTTAGCAGTAGCGACACGTAGTTACCGAGCGGGGAAGGAACATTAATCCTATCATCATCGAAAGAAATTGTTTTAATATTTAGCTCACCTAAATAATCTTTCTCACTAACTGTTATTTCTTCTATTACCCATATTCCAGATATCTTTTCTTGTAGTGTTTGACCACAACCTGTTAATAGTAAAAATAAAAATAATTTACTCACCGTCATCTGAAACCTTAACGTTTTCTTCTCTTTCATCTTTTATTTCAAATTTTGGTTTAGGCATTATTACTTTCCCAATTTCTTTCATTGATATGTTTTTATATTCCTCAATTCCTTTCTCTGTATATTCCCAATATATTTGATAGCCTAAATTGTTTATTTCCCAGCCTTCATCACCATTTCCACCAAATAAAATTATTGAGTTACACGCTTAGTTTCTGTTTGATGTTTTTATGAAATATAGGTTTTGCTATCACCATTCTTTCTATGGTTTTATGGAAAATACTTTTCTTGAATTGAGATCTGTTTATTCTAAAACAAAATTCATCAAAATAAGCTTGAATATGCCATTTACTTACATGAGTTGGTATAGCTCTTAACCAAGATTTAACTTGCATAATCACAATATGTAATTGTTTAAAATTAACTCCATTATTGCTATATATTTGTTCAATGCCATAAATCTCTTTTAAAGGCTCGTATCCTCTCCATTTATCTGTTACTATTTTAGCAGATGTGCTGATATGTTCTTCGAATATTGGTGTCAATGATTTTGAAGAATAGTCTTTGATTGACTTGATATAAACTCTCTTTACTTTATTGTTATCTGTTAATTCTACTGCTATCACTGCCTTTTTCTTTTTCGTATCATAACTTCTTCCTTGTTTTCCTTCTTCTTTTCCTCCAACAGTAAATTCATCTACATGAATTAATTTTTCTAAAGGATATTTTTTACTACTCTTCATAGCTTTACGTACTTTTTGCATAAAATACCAGGCGGTTCCTTGACGAATACTGAAGCGTTTTCCCATTTGAATACTTGATATGCTTTTACTACTTGTACTCATTTCAAAAACAACACAAAAGGCTTTTTGTAAACCAAATTTCACCTTATAAAAAAGGGGGTTTGCTGTGGCACTTTCTACATGATGACAGCCATAACAATGATAGTTATAGCCTGATTTCTCACAACCTCTAGTACCTCCGCATTTAATACAGGTAAAACCATCTTGCCATTTTATTTTTGCTAAATAAGCTTTACAAGATTCATCATTTGGTAGTTCTTTTATAAAGTTTAGTATATCTTGTCCTTCAAATTGTTCCATATCCCTTATATTAATGGTAATAAGATACGGAAATTAAATGACTAACTCAATAAAATTATATTGGCTAAATGAGAGATATCTTTAGCGTTTTTAAATTTATCAGGTAAATCACCATTTTTAATTGCAGAATCAATTGCGCCAAGAACATTCGTAAATAATATTGACCCGTGACTAGCGATATCATCACTATCATTCGCTTGATCAAAAACAGTATATGTATTATAAACCTCTGCTAATGCTGCCACTGCTAAGAACCCTTTAGCTGAGTTTCTCATTTTCGTAGGGTAGCCGTTTTCATAATTCAAAACTCTTTTATTTCTCTTTTTTGAACGATTACTTTCTTCTCCTCTTACATTCGTTCCTGTAATAATTCTTATCGCAAAATCATTATATGTTAAAATAGCTTTAGAGGCCGTTTTTTTACTTCCGAAATCAAATATTGCGTCTATTTGAGACTTTTTAGCGTCATTAATATCAACTTGGAATCCTACTCCTAACTCAGTATTATATCCAAAAACTTCTTGCCCCCAAGGATTATAAGAATTTTTACCTTTTAAATTGAAAAGATTAATTCTATCCCTATTAGGCCTTGACAGATTTTCAACCTTTATATAGGTTCTACCAAATCTAGATTCTACCATAGCTTCATCTTTAGATAAGTACTCTAATCCTTCTAATTCAATTCCATCAATAACTCTATTCTCTGCAAAAGCATAAGGCGAGTTATGCGGGTATTGAGGTGCAAGCGGGTCTAGACTTAAAAACCTTCCTACTCTAGGGTCGTGCATTCTAAACATAAAATCTATACTATTCCCTTCACCCTTAATCTCATCATCTTTTTCTTGTCCTTGGAACCCATAACGGTAGCTATCACTTGAACCATGCCTATTAGGCAGCAATTGGCCAAAAGGATAGTAATCAGTAAACTAAGAAGGACTATCATTTTCTTTGGTTACTACAGCCCTAACATTCCCTAAATGATCTGTTAACGGGTAATTGGTCGCTCCATTTTTAGAATACACCCCTAAATCGCTAGTTCTTCTCATTTCACTAAACTACAAAACGATACGTTATAATAGCATTCTTTTGTTTGTTTTTTTATTTATACACAAATACTAATTACCAAACATAATCTAGAAATAACAATACGTGGTCAAAGAATACAACTAGTTTACTATTCCTTAATATAAAAAAAAGCCAATGTTTTTTTAATGACATTGGCTTTAACTTTTATGAAATCTATGTTTATTCAGACCAATATTCAAGTTCTATTACTATAAAATTATCAGCACCCACCAGATCATCTTGTAGCGTTACTATTTTACTCGACGCTCCATCAAAATACCCATCATAAGCTCCAAATCTATAAGTTCCTGGCTCCAAATTAAATTCACTAATCGCTTGACTGTATTGGTCTGGATAAGTAATCTCCCCTGTTGCTTCATTTACCGCGTAATAGCCCGGCAATGTTTCTACAGTAACGGGCAATCCACTTTGCCAATCTACCAATTCTATTCTAACATTATAGAGCTTAAAAGTATTTTGTAAAGCTTCTGTTTTTTCTTGAATTGTTTGAACGAAAAAAATAATGGCATTTAAATGTCTTTTTATTTTATTTGTAAAAAGTAAGGCATCATCGGTACGCCCCTCTGCAACAGCTGTTTTTAAGGAAAGACTACGCGTTAATACCAAAGCAACTTTAGCTTCTATTTCCCTTGTCAAATCCTGCAACGCTTCTCCATCTATTTCAGAATTCATTTCTGCTGCTTGTCCTATTTCATAATAAATGTCATCATTATACGCTTCTATCATTTCCATTTTATCATTCATATTAGAAATGTATCCCTCCATATTAGGGTTAGGATTATCATTAACCCAATAATCAATAATAAACGTACGCAACACAGACTTCCCTTCCAAGGCGGTCGTTTCCAGTTCCGTTGCATATTCATAAATATCATCTAATGTACTATTAACTTGTTGTGAGTAATTTACAGAGCTAAACAACAAAGCTAAGGTTAATAATAAGTAATTAATTGTTTTCATAATAACGTGTTTTAAAATTAAGGTAAAGTTCTTTTTTTATAATATTCTATTGGTTATACTCTTATTATTTCTATGTTAAATAACTATTATACTTTCTTTTCTACCATTTGCTTTAACAATAGATTTCTTTTTATTAATAATCGTCTCATATAGCGCTTTAATACTAGCATATTAATTACCTTTCCTATAATTCCAAAAGGGGATTCAAAGTCAAAACGATCTATCATTAAAGTTCTTTTTGCGTTGCTTTTATCACAAAAGGATGTTTTAAAAATATGTTCGTGTTTAAAAGACAGGAAAGCGCCCGACACCATTTCGTCTACAAAATAATTAGGGTATTCAAATGCTGTTATCTGTGATGTTAATTTTTGCCTAACTCCAAAGTGAGTTGCCTCCCAAGTTACCCATTCATTAAAACCAATTAGCCCAGAGGTTTTTCCTGCAATCGCTTTTTCATTAGAATTTGCCATAGATTCCTTATGAAAATCTATGTTTCTAGACCAATCAAAACAGGTTTCAATATTGGCGTTTATTATCGTTTTAATTTCGATTAAAGGCATAATTATTTTAAATTTAAAGATAACTATTTAACCTTTAATTTAACATAAACCACTCTGAATTTATGGTTAATAATTACTACATCCTTTTACGTGAAATAGTTACATAATGATACCGTGCATAAAACATATTATTTCCTTCAAGTTTTTACAATATTCTTTTTTTGTATTTACAGATCGAGATAAGAATACTCCATCAAAAAGCACTAACAATGCCATTCATACTATAGAAAAACATTCTAGTCCCTAGAAATTCATTGTTAACAAACGTTGCTTCTACTTATAATACTATCGTTCATAAATTTAATACGATTGTAGTGTACATCGTATATCAACGTGATACTGCTTTTTGTTTTTTTTTGCAAATCGTAAACAATAATTAATAGTATGCGAATCACTTGAACTTAGAAAAAGTAAAAAACTATATTATAATTATATATCTTTGACTAAGCTAACCTTAATAAACTTTGAAGACGCTTCAAACGCCAATAGATTACCTTAAAGGTGTTGGACCAAATCGAGCTGATTTGCTCCGCAAAGAATTGGGTATCCATACTTATCAAGATTTAATAAACCTATTTCCTAATCGCTATCTAGACCGTACGAAGTATTATACGATTAATCAATTACAACGAAACGCTGCAGAAATACAGATTATTGGAAAAATCATAAAATTCCAAGAAGTAGCACAAAAAAGAGGGAAACGACTGGTCGCTACTTTTCAAGATGAAACAGGGACCATGGAATTGGTTTGGTTTAGAGGCCAAAAATGGATACGAGAAAGTTTAAAATTAAATACGTCCTATGTCATTTTTGGAAAGACAAACTGGTACAATGGAAAATTTAGCATGCCACATCCAGACACTGAATTGTTAACCGAACACCAAAAGAATTTACGGTCATCGATGCAGGCTATTTACCCTTCTACAGAAAAGCTATCTAATAAAGGAATAACCAATCGTGTAATGACAAAAATCATGCAAAACCTCTTCATAGAAACCAATGGGAGATTCGCAGAAACTCTGTCTGAAAACTTACGCTCAGAATTAAATTTGGTTTCTAAATCTGAAGCGCTTTTTAATATTCATTTTCCAAAAACAACAGTACTATTTTCTAAAGCTCAATTTCGACTAAAATTTGAAGAATTATTTTATATACAACTACAATTAATTTTAAAAAATCTAATTCATAAAACAAAAATAAAAGGCTTTCCTTTTAATAGTATTGGAACCCATTTTAATTCCTTTTATAAAAACAATCTTCCTTTCGAATTAACAAATGCTCAAAAAAGAGTACTCAAAGAAATAAGGCAAGATTTAGGTCAAAATGCTCAGATGAATCGCTTATTACAAGGTGATGTTGGTTCTGGTAAAACTATTGTTGCGCTAATGTCAATGTTAATGGCGATTGACAATGGTTTTCAAGCCTGTTTAATGGCTCCTACTGAAATTTTGTCAGTCCAACACTTTAACGAACTAAACAAACTATGCAAGTCACTGAAAATCAGCATTAAAATACTCACAGGATCAAGTAATACTTCAAGCAGAAAAGAAATCCATAAAATGCTTGAAAATGGAGATTTAGACATTCTAATTGGCACACATGCTTTGATTGAAGATAAGGTGAAATTTAAGAATTTAGGTCTTGCGGTTATAGATGAACAACATCGGTTTGGAGTTGCCCAACGTTCAAAACTGTGGAAAAAAAATAGTCTACCACCACATGTTTTAGTGATGACTGCCACTCCAATTCCACGCACCTTAGCAATGTCTGTTTATGGCGATTTAGACATCTCCATTATAGATGAATTACCTCCCGGCAGGAAGGCTATAAAAACAGTGCACAGATTTGATGCCAATCGTCTCAAAGTCTTCCGCTTTATTCGTGATGAAATTACTAAAGGACGACAAGTGTATATTGTATACCCTTTAATACAAGAAAGCAGTCAAATGGACTATAAGGATTTAATGGATGGTTATGAAAGTATTGCTCGAGATTTCCCTGCGCCAAAATATCAAATCTCAATAGTTCATGGCAAAATGAAACCTGCTGATAAAGAGTTTGAAATGCAACGTTTTATTAAAGGTGAAACTCAAATTATGGTCGCAACTACAGTCATTGAAGTTGGTGTAAATGTACCAAATGCTTCTGTAATGATTATTGAAAGTGCAGAGCGTTTTGGACTCTCGCAACTGCATCAATTAAGAGGTCGGGTTGGCCGCGGAGCCGAACAAAGTTTTTGTATTTTAATGACTAGCCATAAACTTTCGGAAAACAGTAAAACACGACTAGACACGATGGTACGCACTAATGACGGATTTGAAATTGCAGAGGTTGATCTTCGTTTACGTGGACCAGGAGATATTATGGGAACACAACAAAGTGGTGTTTTAAACTTACGTATAGCAGACATTATAAAGGATAATGACATTTTACAACATGCGCGCTTTCATGCTAAAGAGGTCTTAAAAAGCGACCCTTCTCTTAAACTACCGCAACATGCAGTTATCCTAGAAACCTATAGGCAAATGAGTAAGTATAAAAATATTTGGAATTATATTTCTTAAAACCCAATAAAAGATTTTAAAAATATAATTAGAATGCCTCTAAATGTTTAATTGAGACCGCGTTTAACAAATTTAGCACTGACTCCAGAAGTTTGGTGGTTTTAAATAAAAGTCAAATCTAAAAACAATAATACTTCCCTTTTTTTAGTCAAGTGGATATATTGAATCACAACTATAAAGTACACTATTCAAAAAAAAGAACAGGAATAGTATTTATAAACGCCTACTTCATTAAAAATTCCACTACCATTTGTTCGTTCAATAAAAGCTTATAATTTAAGAGTACCCCCCATTCTAAAACAGGTATAAATACCTAAAAAAGAATAAAAAAAAACCGTTAAGTTTGTGTTAAAGGCTTTTTATCATAAAATAAAACCTTTTAAAAACAGCAAGTTAAAGCAACTCTCCCTAAAAATGCTTTTCGTATTTCTAAGTAAAAAACCACGCTTAATCTTTATAAAAATGAATACTTATTCTACAACCAACTCCGTTAAAACAGGCATTGTTTTTCTAATGTTATTTTTAGGAACTACAATTTTTAGTGAAGCACAAACACAAACAAGAGATACTGTATATGTAAATATGGCAGCCATTAATCAGCCATTTATGTATAATCGTTTGGGTGCAGCACAACCTACAGGAACTATTTTTGCACTTGTGCGCGATTTAGACACATCAATTCCAAAAGAAATCCCTGCTAACATACTAGGAAAAGTAAGGTTAAAAAAAAGCAAACGCCCTAGACCCATTGTTTTAAGAGCCAATGTGGGCGATGTATTAAAAATAAAATTCACAAACCTTCTAGCTCCTTATGATAGTCTAGCACCTGTTGACGCATTCAATACCAATAAACCAGGTATTGTTACTCAAGCACAAGCAGCAGCTTTTGGGCCAAGCGGCCCAACGGCTAGTGTATATCCAAAAACTAGACATGCAGGCGTTCATATCCTTGGAACCGAAATGGCAGAAAGTATAAATGATGACGGTAGTTACGTTGGAATCAATAGTTCTAGTCTTGTTGCTCCAGGCAAGACAATAACTTATACATTAAACGTTCCTAAAGAAGGGGTTTATATGCTATATAGTACCGGAGCAACCGTTGCGCCTGGAGGGCAAAAAGGCGGACAATTAAGTAATGGTTTATTTGGTACACTAAATGTCCAACCCAAAGGGGCGGAATGGTATAGAAGTCAAGTTACAGAGGCCGATTTAAATTTAGCGATTACACATTATGAACAAATCCCAGCAGATGGTAATGGCCCGAATACCGTGCTAACAAAAAATGAAGTTCCCGACATATACGACACTAAAAGCACATTTCCTGTTATTGATTATGATGCCAAATACCCAGATAAAAGCCCAATCATAAAAATGTATCAAGAATTCCCAGAGAAACCAAATTACAAAGAACTAATACACACAGACTTAACAGCTATAATAACAGGACCTAATAAAGGTGATTTTATTGGAGAAAGCCCCTCTTTTTTAAAAGTACCTGCTTCCCCAAATAGAAGACACCCATATAGAGAGTTTGCAATTAATTACCATGAATCACCATGGACCGTACAAGCTTTTCCAGCGTCATATACCGATGATATAAATAGTGCTGGCCTTAATTTAAAAAATACACTAGCAACTGGTAATGATGCCTTTTCTATTAATTATGGTTCTGGTGGAATCGGTGCAGAAATTTACGCCAATAGAATTGGGGTTGGTCCTATGGCCGATTGTGATGATTGCGCTTATGAAGAATTCTTTTTAAGCTCATGGTCTGTTGGAGACCCTGCTATGGTAGTAGACATTCCTGCAAACGCAGCAAGCACTACAACTGTAAATAAGACACTTCAAAATCAATTTTTACACCAACAAGGAACTAGCAGTATTGATACAACATTAACACCAGAACAAGGCTTTAAAGCAACCAAAGCAATATATCCAGATGACCCTTCCAATGTATACCATAGCTATATGAATGATCATGTTAAATTTAGAATCACACATGCAGGAGCAGGTTTAACCCATGTCCATCATCAACACACACACCAATGGTTACACTCCCCCGACAATTCTAATGGGCATTATCTAGACAGTCAAACCATAAACCCTGGATCCTCATACACATTAGAAATGGTATATGGCGGCAGTGGTAATTTAAATAAAACGGTTGGAGATCAAATCTTTCATTGTCATTTCTACCCACATTTCGCTGCGGGTATGTGGGCATTATGGAGAGTACATGATGTTTTAGAACTCGGAACAAAAATGGATTCTACGGGTATCGCTGCAGCAAAGGCAAGAGCTTTACCCGATGGAGAAATTGATAAAGGGACCCCCATTCCAGGTTTGGTCCCAATACCGAAACGAGCCATGGCACCTGTACCGTCTAAAATACATATAAAAGAAGGTCAAATTATAGTAGACAACAGCTCCAAAAACCCAGGATATCCGTTTTTTATCCCTGGCCTTTCTGGCAGTAGAGCACCACATCCTCCTCTAGATTTTGCCGTTGGTGATATTTTCGATGAAAACGGTCAAAAAACAGGAACAGGCCCATTAGATGGGGGATTACCAAGAAATGTCGTTTACAAAGCTAAAGTTCCTTTTGAAAATCACACACAATATGATTGGACAAAAATAGTAGACAGCATTCAAATCATAGAACTACCAAATAATGGAACAGCAATTGAAAAAGTGGCTATGGCAGCACATGCAAAACGTAAGCACAGCACACTAACACCAGAAGGTAAAAAAGATTATTTTATACTTAATGGCTTACCTCCTGTTCCAGGTGCTCCATATGCAGACCCTTCAATTAACTTAGAAGGTCAAGCAGTTGGCACCAAAAGAACATACAAAGCCGCTAATATTCAATTAGATGTTGTATTAAACAAAAAAGGATGGCATTACCCTCAACAGCGTATTATCTCCTTATGGGGAGATGTTAATGCTAATATTGAAGGCATTAAACCACCAGAACCCTTTTATTTCAGAGCACAATCTAATGAATATGTAGAATATTGGCACACTAATTTAGTCCCAGAATATTATGAATTAGATGATTTTCAAGTCAGAACCCCTACCGATATTATTGGACAGCATATTCACTTAGTTAAGTTTGATGTGACCTCGTCTGACGGTGCGGCGAATGGATTTAATTATGAAGATGGAACACTCGCACCTGATTTAGTAAGAGAACGTATTAAAGCTATAAATGATGGCGGAAAACGCTACATCTATAAATATACTGATGGAAAATCTTTAGCCGATGTGAGTAATTATAGTGTGAATGACACCTTATTAAAACCTCATGCTCCTAACCCTATCTGGGGCCCCGCTCCAGAAGGTCAAAATTGGACTGGAGCACAAACAACCATTCAACGATGGTTTGCAGACCCCTTACTAAATGACAGAGGAGAAGATAGAACCTTAAGAACAGTCTTTACGCATGATCATTTCGGCCCATCAACACACCAACAAATTGGCCTTTATGCTGGTCTATTAATAGAACCACAAAATTCTACTTGGTATAATCCGGCTACAGGAAAACAATTGAGTAGAGCATACAATGGCATCACACGATCTGTAACTGTAGATGGTCAATCCTTACCCGTAAGTGATGGTGGTCCAACAAGCTGGCAAGCCAATATTGTATTAAATGACGATATAGAAGGTAGCTATAGAGAGTTTATGTTAGAATTTCAAGATACCCAACAGGCTTATTTACCGACTAGTAAAACGGCCTTAGATCCTTATCCTGAATTTCCTGAAAATTTCTCAGGTGCTGATTCTTTAGAATTTATTGCTGCTGTTGATAAATATAGAGGCTGGATGGATCCAGACCATGCCATACACAATAACAAATATCCAGAATTAATCTCATTTGGGTTTAGAGGGACTTATTCTATGAACTACAGAAACGAACCTCTTCCATTAAGAGCTGCACAAAATAATAACGGCAGTTATACTCAGGCCACTGGAGCGGCAGGTAATCTATCTAATGTGTTTAGTTCTAAAGTAAAACGTGCCGACAATGTATTTAACACCCAACCTGTTGGTGGTTCGTATATCCCAGGAAGTGACACCTTTACCTTTCCTATAAATGCTATAGGTCCCAATATGCAACCTACAGATCCTTACACACCTTTGTTTAGAGCTTATGAAAATGATAAAATACAAATAAGAACATTGGTAGGAGCGCATGTTACCTCTCATTTCTTTAACGTGCATGGTGTTAACTGGTTGTTTGAGCCTTCTGCAGAAAACTCAGGATTACGCTCTACTCAAAATATGAGTCTTTCTGAACATTTTGAAATGAATTTTAGGTTTCCTGTAACCAAAAGCCCAAAACCATTTACAGATTACTTATACCAAGCGAGTGCGGATGCTGCTGGATTACAAGCTGGTCTCTGGGGAATGATGCGAGCATATAGCACTAAGCAAGACAGCTTAATGCCACTACCTAATAATGATATTGAGAAATACCCAATAGCAAACAAACCTAAAAATTGCGGTTGCCCTACTGGAGCAGATACCCCTAAAAAAACTTTTTATGTTACCGCATTTTCAATAGATCAATTAGGCGATGGATATCTCACTTATAATAAGAAATTTGGGAATAAAGAGGATGATGCCATTGTTTTTATAGGTAGTGAAAAGAAATTGAGTGAAAAAAACATGAAAGCCTTATGGAAAGGAGAACCTATGGTATTAAGAGCCAATGCAGGGGATTGTATTAATATTAACTTAACCAACGCCATAACCAAAGGGTTTTCTACCAATCCCGGTGTTTATGATTACCAAAGCGCTAATAAAACAGGAGTTATTGTTGAGTTAGCTGCATCATCAGATATTGGTTTACATGCCGAATTACTATCATACGACGTTAGTAAGTACGACGGCGCCAATGTAGGGTTTAACACTCCACAAACAGTCGCTATAGGAGAAACGAAATCGTATGAATGGTATGCTGGAAAATGGGAAAACGACAGACCCGTTCCTGTTGAATTTGGCTCCGTAATCTTATCTTCTTCCGATCGCTTAGAGCAGTATGTAAAAGGGCTTTTTGGCGCTCTAATTATAGAACCCAAGGGCACAACTTGGAAAGTCGATGAAAACCTTAACCAATCGGCAAACATTTACGATGAAAACAAAAAATTACTATTTCGTGAATTTGTATTCCAATTCCAAGACAATATAACGGCCACTAGTAATGATTCTATAAACGGTGTTCCTAACGCTACCGTTAATTATGCTGTGAATTATAAATCGGAACCTTTACTTAACTTAAGAAAGGATATTGGGCTTACTCTAAACCAAAACAATATTGCGAATATCAATTCTATTTCTGCCAATGGGTGGGCTTACCCAGAAACCCCACATTTTATTGCAAAAGCAGGGACACCTCTACGATTACGGTTATTACACCCTGGTGGCCTTGGTGATGGAGAAACATTCACATTACATGGACACTCTTGGCAAGAAGAACCTTATAAATATGATTCTACAGTATTAGGTCACAATGAAATGTCGCAACAGTTTGGTTTTAGAGATCAATTAGGACCTCTTAATAGTTTTGACTTATTAATTAACAATGCTGGAGGCCAAAATACTATAAAAGGAGATTATTTATACAATGATATGGTGAACCTAGGATTCCAAGGTGGCGTTTGGGGAATTATGACAGTAAATAATGGCGTTTCACAAATCACAATAAATAAAATTGAGACCTCAGTTGAAGATATTACGCTGCGATTAAAATTTAAAATTACAATCCGTGGTAAAGTTAGCGTAAATCCTGTTAGTGGCCAATTGCCTGAAAAAATAACACTACTAACAAACAGCTACAGAAAGAGCTCATCTATAAACAGCGATGGAACATGGCATTTTACAACAAATTATAAAAATTTAAAAAACGGCTTTATACTAACTACGCCAGATGGAGGTGTTTTAAACTTAACTTCTGAGCATATTGAGGATCTTCTAAGTACACCATTAACAGAAGCCCCTAAGCTTCCACAAAAAAGCGTAGTAGCTCCAGCGCCTATAAAAGAAGAGACCAAACCACAACGTGTGGAAGGCAAAAAAGTAAAAATGAACTAATACCGCACCCTTAAATAATGCATATTAATTTGAATCCATTTAAATACATAGTCTTTTGCTGCTGCTTTTCCTTGTTAACAACAATACAAGGAAAGGCACAACAAGACTATCATAAATCTATTATAAAAGAAGGTATAAAAATAGATTTCACCATTTCTCATTTAGATATAAACAAACCTAATACTGAGTTTAGAGAAGGTGATGATGTTTTATTTCGCTTCAAAATAAAAGATACGATATCAAACAAACCACTAACAGGAGCTTTTCCCGCTGCTTGGATGGGAAAAATAAATCCAACTCTAAATGTAGAATGTGGCAAAAAAATAGTCTCGTATATTGAAGGGGGCTTTCAATATAGACCTGAATTAGACCTCAACAAATACTATGTTTTAACATTAAATCATGATAATACTATTAATGTTGTAGACCCATTGTTTGGTTATGGTGGCTCTCAACTCCTTACTCAAATACAATTAAAGGGCTCTGGTTACGATTGGGCAATAACTCAAAACCAATCCTTAGTTTGTGTATCTATTCCAGAAGCTAGTGAGGTTACTTTCATAAACACCTCAAATATGGCTATAGATGTCCATATTCCTATCCCAGGAATACCTAAAGAAATCGCTTTTCAAAACGACGAGCACTACTTATGGGTAACCTATGAATCATTAGGACATTTTGAATCTAAATCAGGGGTTTCCATAATAGACACCAATACCAAAACACTTTTAAAAAATATAGAGACAGGAAAAGGAATGCATGATATTGTTATGGATGAACAAAACCAATCGGTTTTCATCTCTAACAAAAGTGATGGAACTATTTCCATAATAGATTTACAAACCCTAAATAAAAGAAAAGATATCAATATTAACGGCACACCTGTTGCTATGGCTTTTTCTAAAAAAGCAAATGCTCTATATGTGATAAACAAAGAAGAATCAACAATATACGTTATAAGTAATGCTACAAATGAAATTATAGATAAAATCCCATGCGCTCATGGTATAAACAAAATTGAATTTGCTCCTGATAATAGATTGGCTTTCATTGCTAACCCAAAAGATAATACCGTATTAATTCTGGATAGTGCTTCAAATAGTATTATACAACGAGCCGATGTAGAAGACCATCCTGATGAAATAAGCTTTTCGGATGAATTAGCCTATATAAGACACTTAAAAAGCGATACTGTTTGGATGATTCCGTTGGATATTATTGGAACAAAAGATGAAGCGATTTCACTTATCGATTTTAGTGGAGGTCAAAATCCTCCTGCTCTAGGTAGTGAAATTTGTGGTGCAAAAGGTATTGTACAAGCTCCTGGCGCCAATGCTGTTCTCGTTTCAAACTATTTAGACCATTCTATTTATTATTATACAGAAGGTATGGCTGCGCCAAGTGGTCATTTTAGCACGTATGGAAAAAAACCTAAAGCAACACTAGCCGTAGACAAAAGTATAGAAGAAATCGCCCTAGGGACTTACCAAACCACAGCTAGATTAGGCACTCCAGGAGATTACGATATTAGTCTGTTTTTGGACACTCCTTCTTTTATGGAATGTTTTCCGTTTACTGTTTTAATAAATAAAGAAAAAGAAAAAGAACGGTTAACCCAACTCATTGGACCTTTAGCTATAAACTACTTAACTCCAAAATCATTAACCACTGTTGGAGAAGAAATAACCATAACCTTTGAACTCATCGATTCTAAAACCAAAGAGGTTGTAACCCATTTAAAAGATGTTAGGTTAATGTCTATGGACAGTTTTGGTAAAGGGGACAACATCCCTGTTAAAGAAACCAAAACAAAAGGCACCTACTCTACTGTTCTAAAACTTAAAGATGAAGGCGTACATTATATCTATGTAGCTTGTAATTCTAGAGGTTTAAACTTTAATAACCCGCAATTCTTAGTACTACACGCTTCAAAAAACTAAACTAATTAACTATGAAAACAATTAAGGATTCAATAATCACTTTAACATTCCTCTTCCTTTTACAAATTGCTTATACGCAATCCAAAAGTACCTGTTGTACTACTAAAGCAAAAATAGAGCCCTGCGAAAGTGCAGAAAACTTCTCGCTAGGAGCGATGAAAAACATTCCTAATGTCTCTCTTATAACACAAGAAGGAGAGCCTGTTAAATTTTACGACCTCATAAAAGACAAGGTTGTTGCTCTAAATTTCATTTTTACAAGCTGTAAAACGATTTGCCCGCCCATGGGAGCTAATTTTTCTAGTTTAAAAAAAAGAATGGAAAAGCGTGTTAAAAACTCAGAATTAGTCATGTTAACAATAAGTATAGACCCTGTAACAGATACCCCTGAACGCCTAAAAGCATGGAGTGAAAAATTTGAAGCAGGAGAAGGTTGGACATTACTTACAGGAAAAAGCAAGGATATTAATACACTTCTTAAAAAATTAGAAGTTTATACCGCCTTAAAAGAAGAGCACGCACCTCTTATTTTACTAGGAAAAGAAGGCTCCAACAAATGGATTAGAACAAACGGACTTGCCAATGTAAACGAACTAGCCTCTACTTTAGAAACATTCTTTGATAAAAAAGTAAGTCAGGTTGAATCGAAACCTAATAAAGACGAACAGTATTTCACTAATGTTGTTTTAACCGATCAATCTGGTAAAAACAAACGCTTATATAAAGATTTAATGGAAGATAAAATAGTAATTATAAATCCTTTTTTTTCTGAATGTACTGGTGTTTGCCCAATTATGAGTTCTAATTTAAAAAAAGTTCAAGAGCATTTAGGAGATAAATTAGGAAAAGAAGTGCACATATTATCATTAACAGTTGATTACAAAACAGACAGCAAAAAAGTATTAAATGCCTATGCTAAAAAATATGGCGCAAAAAATGGATGGCATTTTCTTACAGGAAACAAGGAAAACATCGAATTAGCCTTAAAAAAACTCGGAAAATATGTTGAGAATAGAGAGGCACATGATGCCATATTCTTAGTGGGAAACCTAAATACAAAATTATGGAAAAAAGTCAACGGTTTGGCTAATGTAAATGACATTATTAGTCAAATAGATAGCGTGATCAATGATTCTATTAACTAACCCCATTTATGAAAAAGACCTACTATACATATTTACTATTTTTATTAATACTATTTATAGCCTCTGCTAAACCTATATCCTATTTTAATGAGTTAACCGCTAGTCAAAAAATAGGAAAAAAAATATATACCAAAGGTATTGGATCCTCCAACATAAAGATAACCGCAAATATGTCTGGGGTAAAGGTTCCTGCTACGATTATGCCTTGTATGAATTGCCATAATCCAAAAGGCACTGGTAACCCTGAAGGCGGAATTACACCTTCTAATATTACCTGGAAGTCCTTAACCAAAAACTATAGTGTTAAGCGCCAAGACGGAAAAACACGTCCTCCATATACAGAAAAATCATTACGCAAAGTAATTACCACAGGCATAGATCCTGCAGGAAATACTTTACATTCTGCAATGCCTAAATACAACATGTCTAGACAAGATATAGAGCATCTTATTACGTATTTAAAAGTTATTGGTACAGATTATGATATTGGAATTTCTAAAAACAATATTAAAATAGGCTTTATGCTACCTGATGCTAAAAATTCAAAAAAGAATACAGTAATCAAAAATATAGCCAAAGCCTATACCAATGAAATCAATCAATCTGGAGGGATCTACAACAGAACAATCGAGCTTGAATTCATTTTAAAAAACACATCAAAAAAAGAAGATGATATTTTCTTATTAACTGGTTTTGATACGACTTACAAAACAACAAACCAGACAATGCCTTCACTACTTCTACATTCTAAAAATACAGTAACTAACAACTTAAACACTAGAAACACCTTTTACATATACCCTAGCCTCATTTCTCAAAGCCTCTCTTTAATTACATCAAAACATTTAAAACAAAACATTAATCCTCCAGTAATCTTATACAGTGACAATAAATTCCATAAACAAATTGCTCAAAATATGGAAACAAAACTAATGGTCGAATACAATTTAACTCCTTTCATTTCAGAAATAAACGAATCTAATCTTGACAATATCAGTAAAAACAACGCTATAAAAAACGATCAGCCACTCTATTTTATAGGCTCACATCAAATAGGACACAGCCTTTTAAAGGCATTAAATAATGCAAAAAAAACACCATCCATCTATTTAGCAGGCAGCATTTCGAGTCTCAATATTTTAAAAGCACCTCAACGTTTTAAAGATAAAATATTTATTAGTTACCCAACTTGGATTTCAGAAAGAACAGGTGCTGGAATTAAACGCTATAAACAATTAAAAGAAAAATACGGATTAAGTACACAATGGAAAAAAAGTCAACTAGACAGTCTTATTATGCTATTAATACTCGAAGAAACTTTAAAACGTTCAGGTCAAAACCTAAATAGAGAATTATTTATTAATGAATTAGAAAACGTTTATGATTTTTCAACAGGTCTCATTCAACCTATAACATTTACGCCAAGTAAACATATTGGAAGCACGACCATGTACATTACTAATTTCGATTCTAGCAGCAATCAAATGCAGTTAATTGCCACAACCAATAGCAATGAAAAACAATATGAATAGAACAGTAAAAATAGTAACATCAATTTCTAATCAGGAAGCATTATTACAACTTCCCGATACTGTTGAATTAGTAGAAATAAGAGCTGATTTAATGGATATTTCAACCTTGCCACTAAAACAAATTAACCAGCCTTTAATTTATACACTTAAAAGTATTGAAGAGGGTGGTTCTTATAAAGGAACAAGTAATGACAGAAAACAAAGGCTCATAAATGCCGTTAAAATATTTGATTTTATTGAATTAGAAGGAGAACGCGATCTTATTCCAGAAATATTAGATCATATTCCTATTGAAAAACGTAGAATTACTTACTACGGCTCCTATAAAGGCCCTAAAACATTAAAACAACAATTAGAAAAGTATATTCAAGTTAACGCAAGTCTATACAAGTTAGTTATTTATGCAAAAAACCATAAAGAAACAATAGCGACATCATGTTTAATACAATCGTTTAAAGAGATTCCGTTACTTTCCTATGCTGTTGGCCCTTTTTCAAAATGGTCTCAAATTATTGCGCCATATTTAGGAGCTCCCGAAGTTCCTTGCGCTCTAAACAAAGACACTAATACCTCTTTCTTTTATACTCCAGAGCAATTAATAGAGTCTTTTGGCTTACCTTCTGTTTATGATTTGAAAACTATTTTTGGTATTGTTGGCAATCCTATTTCTAATTCTATATCTCCAAAATTACACAATAACGCTTATCGTGAACTAAAGCTTCCTTACCTTTATTTACCCTTTCATGCAGAGCATTTTAAAGACTTTGTAAAAGCATTTCTTCAAAATAGTACTTTCCCCATTCCTATTAGCGGTTTAACCGTAGTTTCACCATTCAAACAAAAAGGGCATGCCTTTTCAAGGCAAATCAAGATTAATGCCTCTTCAAATTTAAAGGCCTGTAATGGGCTTATTAAAATAAAAAATAATTGGAAAAGTTTTAGTACAGATGCTTCTGGAGCATTAGAAGCATTACATACTATTGAAAATTGGACTAAAAAACGAATAGCAATAGTAGGATGTGGAGGAACAGGGCAAACCATTGCCACTGCGCTCAAAAAGCTTGAAATACCCCTTACCCTTGTCAATAGAACCTTGAAAAAAGGCAAAAACATAGCCAATGCGCTCAACTATCCATTTGTGCCGCTACAGCATTTTAAACCTCGCTTTTTTGATATTATCATACACACCACTCCATTAGGTAAAAATAAGGGAGAAATTCCCTTCGATTTAACTCAATTAACCCACACTAGTCTTGTCATAGATCATGTATATCCCAAAAAAGACAAAACAGAACTCGTTAAATATTGTGAGTTACTTAACATAAAAGTTATTGACGGCAAAGCTATTGCCAGAATACAAATAAATAAACAATTTAAAGCAATGACTGGATTAGAATATCCCAAAAACATCGCCATTGAAAATTTACACAAAATAAAAACAAATTAGATGCAAGCAACAAACTTAGCACATTCAAAAAAAGACGATATCATTTCTGAATTTTATCATGAATGGGGCACGAACATAAAAACGCTTATAGGAGAGTGGAAAAATGTAAATCCAAAGACAGGTCAGATCTCTCGCATACAAATCAAATCAATCAAAAATGAAATATACTTATACGCTTATGGAAAAGTAGACAAAGGTGAACAAGATTGGGGTAATGCCTTATGTGAATTATTTAGTGACAATGTTAGCTCCTCCCTTATTGAAGGTTTTATAGCAAATTACAATCTAGGCTTTATACAGATTAAAATTGTTGGTAATATTAAATATGGTGTTATGGTTATACAATCCTACAACACATTCAAAGATGGCAGCCCTCGTAACAATTACATTGCTCGCGAATTTTTTTGTAAAAACAATAATTAACGAAAAAACAATATGAAAATAGCCGAACAAAAAAGCACTATAGATTTTTCATACTATACCGGAGTATGGGTAAACTCTTATGAAAAAGCAAGAGTTTTTGCATCACTTACCATTAGAGAAAATAATGGAAAAGTAGAAATTTCACTTGAAAATTCTGAAACTGGTTTTTATAAAAAACCCTGGGGTTCTAGCCTGTTAAAACCACATGCTTACGCCCCAGATATGAATGACATTGTTGCCTTTCAAGCTCACTTTAACCTTGAAGATATAACTGCTTTTTTAGCGATAAATGAAAATAAAGGCCTGCTCATTATTGCTGGATATTTCAGTTTCAAAGAATTAGATAACAGGTCGGATTGTTTTGTCCGCGAATTCTTTTATAAGATATGATAACACAAGAATTAAAAATAAACCTAAACGAAAGCTTAACAAAATTAAAAGCATTAGCAAAAGAACGCTTTACCGCGCGTGCAAAGCATTATGATGCAACGTACTGTTTTCCTAAGGAAAATTTTAACGATCTATTTTCTGAGGGATTTTTAGCTGCTACTATCTCTAAAAACTATGGAGGTCTTGGCATAGGCAATAACAGAAAAAACATTCGTTACCTCTGGTCTATGACAACAGAAATAGCTAAAGCCGATATGGCTACTGCACGTTGTTGGGAAGGACATAATAATGCTTTAATGCTTATAGACAACTTAGGCAATTTAAGTCAGAAGGAACGCTGGTGCTCTGGCGTGGTAAATAATGGCGACCTTTGGTCTGTTTGGAGTGGAGAACCGTTATTAAAAACACCCAATCAAAAAGAATCATTAGGTACAACAGTTACTAAAACAGACAAAGGTTATATTCTAAATGGCTCTAAAGTATTTTGTTCCTGTGCTTCTGAAGCTTCATGGGCCATTCTATTAGTTAATACCGCAGGTTCTGGTGGCGCACGCCATGCTAATGGTTCTCCCGAATCGCTAATTATGTTAGCTTGTAAACTTTCAGACCCATCAGTCTCATTCGACGATTCTTGGTGGAAACCCATAGGTATGAGAGGCTCTGTAAGCTATCGCGTTTCTTTTAACAATACTTTCATTCCATTTGAAAACCAAATAGGCACACCAGGAGAATTTTTATTAAATGATTGGCAGACCAGGTGGACTCCGCAATATGCTGCAACATTTCTAGGAGGCGCAGAAGCTGCTTATGAATATACCCTATCGCATATTAGAAGTCAAAAAAGAGACAACGACCCATACATTCAACATCGAATTGCAAAAATGCTCATTAATATTAAATCGGCCCATATGTGGTTAGATCATGTAGCCGAGCTTTGGAACAAAGAGAATATTGATGAAGCCATCTCTTCGGGTAATATAGCACGCTATCAAATCGAGCAGTTAACCACAGACACCATAAACCATGCTATTCATGCTTGTGGAGCTAGAGGCTTAATACAACCTAGTAACTTAGAACGTATTGTAAGAGATTTAACCATTTATACAAGACACGATAATGACGATCAATTATTGGCAACCATAGGGAAGTCTATTTTAGGAGAAACTCACGATTGCTCATTCTTTAATCCAAAATAACGACTATGAAAAAACTTAGCAAAAAAAAACGACTTAGTATTTGGGCTTTAGCTTTAGGCTACTTTATCTTTTATGTACCGTATAGTGGTATGACCAAAAGCCTTTCAAAAGGACTATTCTCAGAAAAGGAAATCGTTATTTCAGGATTCGAAATGCTTCCCATTGTACTTATGGGTACGGTTTTAGGCTTTTCTTCTATATTATTAATTACTGGATGGTGGAGACATGCAGGGACTATTTCTATCTTAAACTTTAAGATTCCCTTTGCTTCCAACAAATACACCTTTCTATCTGGTGTTGCAACAGCTGTAATTATTGCAACAACAACCTTAGCTTACAGTTTTACAGGCATTTCTATCGTTTTTGCAGCATTATTAATGCGTGGAGGTGTTTTAATTATGGCCCCTTTTATAGACATTGTATATCGTAGAAAAATACAATGGTATTCTTGGCTCGCTTTTGGTTTAACCTTATTCTCTTTATTAATAGCTTTTTCTGAAAGTATTGGTTTTACATTAAATACGGCAGCTATTATAAATATTGCAGCTTATTTATGTGGCTATTTTTTTCGTTTACAATTTATAACCTATCGTGCAAAAACAGATGACAATGCAAGTAATAAAAAATATTTTATAGAAGAAATGATGGCAGCCATGCTTACAATATTTATCATCCCTCCGCTTTTAGCATTAATAGGTATAGGAGAGATTATGCTCTCTTTAAGAAGCGGTTATACTCATTTTTTAACATCAGGTTTAGTTATACCAACTCTAATTATAGGCTTATTATATTCCTGTTTATACATATTTGGTTCAAGAATATATCTCAATTATAGAGAAAACACATTCTGTATTCCTATAAACAGATGCGCCAGTTTATTAGCTGGTGTTACCAGTGCAATCCTTTTGTCTTTTATTTTTAAAGCACAATTCTTTACCAATCTTCAACTTATAAGTGCTGTTATATTAATATTGGCAATATTTACATTAAATACTCCAAAAATAATTGAAGCCATCAAGCAACAAATAATCGAAGAACAACGCACCTATGTCTTTGTATGTCCAGGTAACACGGGAAGATCTCCAATGGCACAAGCCATTTGTATGGATAAAATGATTACATATTATAACACTCACAAAAAGACAAAAAGAAAACGCTTTATTAAAATATTAAGTGCTGCGATATCTGGAGAAGAAGGAAAGCCAATACAAACGGATGCATTAATGGCTTTAAAAGAACTAGAATACAACTCCATTAACCATAACTCTAATTCCATGTCCAACATCAACATAGAAAAAACAAGCAAAATACTATGTATGTCGTCTGAACAAAAGGAAGAAATTTTACAAAAGTTCCCAAAAGCAAAAGGTAAGGTCTATGCCCTAGATGTTGAAAGCGCTATTCCTGTTCCACATGGGAAAGGGAAAAAAGCATATATAGAATGTGCTAAGAAATTAGAACATGTTATTGACCAATTAATAACTAAAAAAGAAATTGCCTTTTCTTAATAAGTTACTCAATATTACTTTAACGTTTTAAGAACACAACCCATGAATAAAACGACTCTTAATTACAATACATTTAAAAAAGAAGGTGTTATATTCCCCATTCCTGTGCTATCCAACGAAGAACTTTTAAACTATCAGGATGAAATTAAACATATGGAACAGGCTTTTAATGGCCGTTTACCTTATGCTGGTAACTTACATTTTTCCTTACCATGGGCTTATAAGCTAGTCACACATCCAAAAATATTAAACTTAATCGCTCCAATATTAGGGGAAGACATTAGCGTAGTAGGCTCTCTAGTGCTTACTAAATACCCAAAAACAGAAAGTTATGTTTCATGGCATCAAGATGGCATGAACTCTAAATGGGATCAAAACCACTCATTAACTGTTTGGCTAGCGTTAACTAATAGCAGTCTTGAAAATGGATGTATGCAGGTAATCCCCAAAAGCCATAAAAATGCATTACAAGAACACGTTTTCTTTTCCGATCAAAAAAATATGATTAGAAAAGGACACAAAATTGCAATAAATGTCGATGAAAAAGAAGCGTTAAATCTAGAACTACAACCTGGTGAGTTATCCATACACCACAATAGTATTATTCATGGTTCTAAACCTAATACATCTTCATATAAAAGAACCGGTTTTATTATAAGGTATATTAATACACAACATGTAAATCCAGGAACTTCTGTTATTTATGCTAAAGGCAACATTAAACATCACTATCTCAACAAAATAAACGCCCCTTTACCTTTTAATTCTAAACAAAACCCGCAAAAATACAAAGCCTTTTTAACTAAAAATATTGTTATAAAATGAGAATTTTATTATCATGTAATCATGAATACCCTTCATACAGGCATTACGGTTCTGGAAAAAAAACAACAGCCTTTCCATCGGGTTCAAGCCATCATCAACACGATTTATTAGCCAGAGGTTTAGCTGAAAAAGGTCATAAAGTGTATTATCATGTTAACCACACCTTACCTTCTAATACAGATAAAGGAATAAATTTTGTAAAAGAACTTGTGGACGATGTTGATATTGTTCATTTAAATGCCAGACTTAACGAAGAGTTTTTCACTTATTACAATGCTAGAAACATCCCTGTTATTGCCACTAATCACCTGTATGTAAATAATGAGCAACCGCCATTTAAATGGGTACATGTCTCTAAAACAATGGCCGATCTATATCACGAAGATTCTTTTGTCTGGTGTGGCTTAGACCCCAAACATTACCTTTACACAGAAAAAAAAGCTGATTATTACTTATTCATAGCCAATATTAGTAGACATTTAGAAAAAGGCCTTGATATAGCACTTAAAATAAGTCAAAGACTAAATAAAAACTTAATTGTAGCTGGATCTAGTAAAAACCCTTTAGACATTGCTATAGTCCAAAACCTATGTTATAAATTTAATGCAAATTATATTGGAGACATTCGAGGCTATGAAAAAGCAAAAATATTTGCCAATGCTAAAGCCCTTTTTTCACCTTCTAAATTACCTGAAACTTTTGGCATTACGCTTATTGAGGCTTTATTTTCTGGCACACCAGTAATTTGCAGTAACAATGGGGCGTATGGAGAGATTATACCGAAAAATGTAGGTTTTGTTTGTGATACTGAATCCGATTACATCCACGCCTTTAAAAATATAGACTCTATAAAGCCTGCTGCTTGCAGATTATATGCCATTAATAATTTCCATTATTTAAAAACTACTGAAAAATATATTGACATCTACAATAAAACCTTAATACCACAGAATCAAATAAGTAATTGAATGAGAACAAAACCCATACTGCTAGAAGATAGTATAGATGATATTTGGTCCATAAGAATATATAATGGAAAATCACCATTAAAAATAAAGGCTTCCGAAAAGACTTTTATAGCCGCTATAACAAAAGAGGATGTCACAGATATTCCTGCAGCATTTGTTGCAGATCCGTTTATGCTTTACTCTAAAAAAAAATGGTTCTTATTTATGGAAATTATGAATGCTGAAACAGAAATTGGAGAAATCGGATTAGTAACCAGTAGTGACGGCATAAAATGGGAATACCAACAGGTTGTACTTAAAGAAAACTACCATTTATCTTACCCGTTTGTATTTAAATACAAGAAGGCCTTTTATATGATTCCTGAAACATTAAACGCCAATGCGGTTCGTTTATATAAAGCCAAAAATTTTCCTTACAACTGGGAGTATCAAACTGATCTTATCAAAGGTAAATATGCAGACCCAACACTTTTTCAACATCAGAATAAATGGTGGATGTTTACCTATAGCTTTACATTGGGTAATTTAAATTTATTTTCATCAAATAATTTAACAGGCCCTTACACAAAACATCATAAAAGTCCCTTAATAATAAAAAACAGAAGAATAACCAGACCGGCTGGTAAAATAATAAAAATTAACAATAAATTAATTCGGTTATGTCAAGACGGTTACCCTAAATATGGCTCTAGTGTAAGAGCCTTTGAAATCACCAAGTTAACAGAATTAGAGTATAATGAAATAGAGCTAATCGAAAGCCCTATATTACAAAAATCAAGATTCAAAAATCAATGGAATAGTAACGGAATGCATCATTTAGATTCACATAAAATCGCACACAATAAATGGATGCTATGTGTTGATGGATGTTGTACAAATTTTTAAGCAGATTATGAAAAATAAAAATATAGTAGTATTATCTAGCTCTATACGAAATGGTCGAAAAACACATACTATCGCGGAATGTGTAATACAACAATTAAATCAACTAGAAGCTATAGATGTGCATCTCATTGATTTAAAAAAAGTTAAACTACCTATGTTTGAAGAATCTATAGAAAATGAAGCTCATTACCCTAATAATTTAAAAGTATTTAGCTCCAAAATTGATAATGCAGATGGTATTATTATCGTTTGCCCAGAATATAAAAACAGTATTCCTGGTGTTTTAAAAAATGCTTTAGATTATCTAAAACCACAAATTTTTAAACATAAACCTATAGGTAACATCACTATTGGTTCCAATAATTTTGGGGGACTAAACTGTTTAGCTCATTTAAGATTAATTGAATTAGCTATGGGCGGTTTACCAATTCCTGAAAAATGTTGCATTTTCAGTGTTAATGATTTTTTTAATCCAGACCATACTTTGAAAGAAGCTTTAATTCTAGAAAAAATCACTGATTTTATAAACGCGTTTCTATGGTATGTAAAACGTATCGCTCCATAATGTTTACCTCTAATATTAGAAGTTAAGAATATGTTTTATTTTAAATGCAGTTTACAGTCATCAAATGTTAATTGACATTCTTTATCAAAGACGAAGAATAATTATCTTTACAAAAAAATAAAACTATGTTACATTTAAAGTTAGAAACAGACCCACGTTGGGTAAACATCGTAGAGTCCAACATAGAGGAGATTCTAACAGATCATGCTTGGTGCGAACAAAAAGCCGCCACCAATGCCATTACAATTATTACCTTGAACTCTGAACATGAAGAACTGGTTACAGAACTTCTCTTACTTGCACAAGAGGAATTAGAGCATTTTCAAATGGTACATGATATCATAAAAAAAAGAGGATATAAACTTGGTAGAGAACGTAAGGACAGCTATGTCAACGAACTCTATAAATTTATGAATAAAGGCGGCAGCAGAACACAAAGTTTAGTTGATAGGTTATTATTTTCTGCGATGATTGAAGCTAGAAGTTGCGAACGCTTCAAAGTGCTTTCTGAAAACATAGAAGACCAAGAATTAGCTGTATTCTATAGAGAACTAATGATTAGTGAAGCTGGGCATTATACTACTTTTATCACCTTTGCTAGAAAATACGGTAAAGATATTAATGTAGAAAAACGCTGGCAAGAGCTTGTTGCATTCGAAAGTGACGTTATTAAAAGATATGGAAAATCAGAAACCGTCCATGGATAATAGAAATTACATTTTTTATTAAACGCACGCTTTGTTATATTATCTAAAAAATAAAGCTCTTGTTTTTATTCAAAGCCTGTCTAATGAAACAACTACAAACAATAGTTTAGATTTTAAAAAGGCCACCTTATTATAAAGGAAGAACTATCTATAATAATAGATCTTCCTTTTTTCGACATAGTAAAATTAAAATTTCACAAAAGGATATTATAACGCGCAAAGCTGTTATGCTATTAATTCCAAAATTTGAGCGGCATGATCTTTCGTTTTTACTTTATCTATAACATGACTTACAATCCCGTTTTCATTAACTAAAAAAGTTTTCCGGTGGATACCATCATATTCTCTTCCCATAAACTTCTTCAAGCCCCAAACACCAAAGGTATTAATAACCACCTTATCTTCATCTGCTAAAAGCGGAAACGGAAACTCATATTTTTTCTTAAAATTAGCTTGTTTTTTTTCAGAATCAGCACTTACTCCTAATAATTCATAACCTTTGTCTTGCAATATTTTATAATTATCTCTAAGATTACACGCTTCCGCTGTACAACCAGGAGTATTAGCCTTTGGATAAAAGAAAATAATAAGTTTCTTTCCTTTATAGTCACGCAATGCAATCGTATTTCCGTCTTGGTCATTTACGGTGAAATTTGAAACTACATCACCTTGTTTTAATGTATTCATAATTGTAAATTTGATTTTAAATAGATAGTATTCAAAAATACAACTAATGACGAAACAAGAGAAGGTAAATTTTGTAATAAAAACATTAAATAAAATATACCCTGAAATCCCAATACCATTAGATCATAAAGATCCTTATACGCTTCTTATTGCTGTTTTATTATCTGCGCAATGTACCGATGTTAGAGTTAATCAGATTACACCTTTGCTCTTTGCTAAAGCAGATAACCCTTATGATATGATAAAGATGTCTGTGGAAGAAATTAGAGCTATTATTAGACCTTGCGGTCTTTCCCCTATGAAAAGTAAAGGTATTTATGGGCTTTCTCACATTTTAATAGACAAACATAATGGGGTCGTTCCACAAAGTTTCGAAGCATTAGAAGCCTTACCTGCCGTAGGCCATAAAACGGCGAGTGTTGTTATGTCTCAAGCTTTTGGCGTTCCTGCTTTTCCTGTAGACACCCATATTCACAGATTAATGTACCGTTGGAATCTAACCAATGGAAAAAGTGTTACTCAAACAGAAAAAGACGCTAAGCGCCTATTCCCTAAAGAATTATGGAATGACCTACACCTCCAAATTATATGGTATGGTAGAGAATACTCGCAAGCTCGCGGATGGCATCTAGAAAAAGACATCATTACTAAAACTATTGGTAGACAATCCGTTTTAAACGACTATAAGAAAAATAAGTCGTAAATTAAACAAATTTAATTTTCAAATATTATAATACATAAGCACTTATAAAAAACCCATTTTAAAAGTTTTATAAGTTATTTATACCTATAACCCGTTTCCTCTAATTTAATTTTGAAGCGACTCAAACATCATTTCATTATAGTTTATAATGCTTAATGCTTTAGAATAGCTAAGTATAAAATCTATTGTTTCCTCTTTTGGATTCAAATTAATCTCTTGTTTACATTTCTTAGAGTAAAGTTTTGCCATATCTATTTTTAACGGTTATAATTTAATAACGCATCAAAACATACAATATTGCACTAATTGGTTAATATAATATTATGCTTATCAATTATTTTACGCATATTAATGAGTGCATAACGCATTCTTCCTAAAGCAGTATTAATACTTACTCCTGTACGCTCTGATATTTCTTTAAAACTCATATCATTATACATACGCATAAGAATCACTTCTTTTTGATCTTCTGGGAGTTTATCAATTAAACGTCTAACATCTGTTTCTACTTGATTTTTAATCAAGCTTTTTTCTGCATTTAAACTATTATCACTTAATACAGAAAAAACATTGAACTCACCGCTATTGTCAAACTTCGGCATCCTGTTACTTTTTCTAAAATAATCGATAATTAAATTATGAGAAATACGCATTACCCAGGGCAAAAACTTCCCTTCCTCATTATACGTTCCTCTTTTCAAGGTTTTTATAACCTTAATAAAGGCGTCTTGAAAAATATCTTCAGCAACATCTCTATCATACACCTTAGAGTATATAAAACTATATACACGTTGCTTATGCCTTTTAATTAATGTCTCTAGAGAGGATTCATCGCCTTTAATATAGCTGTTCACTAGTGTTGCGTCCGAGATAAGTTCTTTTCTCATAATCTTTACTTTTTTTTGCAGAAGCGAACTTCATACATAAGGGGTTTATAAATTAAAAAAGTAAAAATTTGCTATAGGCGAAAGTATTTGGGTTATTATTTAGGGCGTTTAATTGTTAATGAACTGAGTCAAATATAACAACATTCATTTAAAAAAAGCAAAAAAAAAATGAAGTTTTAACATTTTATTGCACAATAATCTTATTTACAACCTAAAATACTTATGCTATCTTTGCTTAACTATTTTTAACAAACACCTATGGATACTAGTCTTTCTGAAGTAAACCCTAAAAAAAATATTATTATAAAAGGGGCTAAATTACACAACCTAAAAAATATAGATGTCGTAATTCCGAGAAATAAGCTTGTTGTTATAACAGGATTATCGGGTTCAGGTAAATCCAGCTTAGCTTTCGACACCCTTTATGCTGAAGGTCAAAGACGTTATGTTGAAAGTCTATCTAGTTATGCAAGGCAATTTCTTGGGCGGTTAAACAAACCTAAAGTAGATTATATTAAAGGAATTGCGCCAGCTATTGCAATAGAACAAAAGGTAAATTCTACAAATCCACGTTCTACCGTAGGTACAACTACTGAAATCTATGACTACCTTAAACTATTGTTTGCAAGAATAGGAAAGACCTATTCGCCTAAATCTGGTCTAGAAGTAAAAAAAGACAGCGTGTCTGATGTTTTAGATTTTATTAAAACCATTGATAATGGCGAAAAACTCCTGCTCCTCGCCCCTATCCATTTAGAAGAAGGGAGAACAATAGAAGACAAGTTAAAAGTATTAAACCAGCAAGGTTATGCACGTATAAAAGCAGAAGGTAAAATAATACGTATTGATGAAGCATATCACATTACTAAAAACACAAAAGCTCTCTTTTTGGTAGTAGATCGTATCATTGTAAAAAATGATGAAGATTTTTATAACCGTTTAGCAGATGCAGTACAAACAGCTTTTTTTGAAGGTAAAGGCGAATGCTACATCGAAACACTCAAAAATAGTACGATACGATCTTTTAGTAATAAGTTTGAATTAGATGACATTACATTTCTAGAACCTAACGTACATTTATTTAGCTTCAATAATCCCTATGGCGCTTGCCCAAAATGTGAAGGCTATGGCGATACTATAGGTATTGATGACGACTTAGTTTTCCCCAATACAGCGCTTTCTATTTATGAAAATGCTATTTTTCCATGGAGAGGAGAAAGTATGAGTTTTTACAGAGATCAACTCGTAAATAATTCCCATCATTTTGATTTCCCCATCCATAAACCTTATTTCGAATTAACAGATAAACACAAACAACTCCTTTGGAAAGGGAACAAATACTTTGAAGGGCTGTCTTCTTTTTTTGCCGAACTAGAATCCAAATCCTACAAAATCCAAAACCGAGTAATGCTCTCTCGCTATCGCGGAAAAACAAAATGTAAAACTTGTAATGGAAAACGTTTACGTCTAGAAGCAGATTATGTAAAAATTGCAGGAAAGACACTAACAGATTTAGTAGAAATGCCTCTAGACAAGCTCGCACTATTCTTTGAAGATTTAAAACTTAACGCACATGATACTACCATTGCAAAACGCTTATTAAAAGAAATAAACAACCGTTTAAGTTTCTTATCTAATGTTGGATTAAATTACTTAACCTTAAATCGAAAGTCCAATACTCTCTCTGGAGGAGAAAGTCAGCGCATAAATTTAGCAACCTCGCTAGGTAGTAGCCTAGTAGGGTCTATGTACATTCTCGATGAACCAAGCATTGGGCTGCACCCAAAAGATACCGAACGTTTAATTGTTGTACTAAAAGCGCTACGTGATTTAGGGAATACTGTTATTGTTGTAGAGCACGACGATGATATTATGAAAGCTTCTGATGAAATAATCGATATCGGTCCAGAAGCAGGTACCTTTGGAGGCCATGTTGTTGCTACAGGAACCTATGCCGAGATCTTAAAATCAAATTCTTTAACCGCGCAATACTTAAATGAAACGTTAAGCATTGAAGTGCCTAAAAAACGACGCACATCAAAATATCATATTAATATTATAGGAGCACGCGAGCATAACTTAAAAAATATAACCGTTACGTTTCCTTTAGGAATGCTAACTGTAATTACAGGTGTTTCAGGAAGTGGAAAAAGCACCTTAGTTAAGAAAATACTATATCCTGCAATACAAAAAAAACTTACAGGTTTTGGGGATAAGCCTGGTCAATTTTCTGATTTAAAAGGTAATTATAGTAACGTAAAACATATCGAATTTGTTGACCAAAACCCTATTGGTCGTTCGTCGCGATCAAATCCTGTAACATACATAAAAGCTTACGATGATATTCGCGCTTTGTACTCCAAACAAAAATTAAGCCTTATTAGAAACTACCAAGCTAAACATTTTTCATTTAATGTAGATGGTGGTAGATGCGAGACTTGTAAAGGCGAAGGTGTGGTTACCATAGAAATGCAATTTATGGCCGATGTGCATTTGGAGTGTGAAACCTGTAAAGGTAAGCGCTTCAAAAAAGAAGTTTTAGAAGTCTCTTTTGCCGACAAGAATATTGATGATGTTTTAAGTATGACCATAGATGATGCTATTGCTTTTTTTGATGAGAATGGCGTTCCTAAAATAAAAAACAAATTACAACCACTTCAAGACGTAGGACTCGGCTATGTTACTTTAGGGCAAAGCTCCTCTACTCTTTCGGGTGGTGAAGCACAACGTATAAAATTAGCCTCTTTTTTAGGCAAAGGAAACACTAAAGAGACTGCCCTTTTTATATTTGACGAACCTACAACTGGATTGCATTTTCACGACATACAAAAACTATTAACCTCATTCAATGCCTTAATAGAAAAAGGACATTCTATTATTGTAGTAGAACACAATTTAGAACTCATTAAATGTGCCGATCATATTATAGATCTCGGTCCTACAGGTGGCGAAAAAGGCGGGCATCTTGTGGCTTTTGGGAATCCTGAAGAAGTCATTAAAAATAAAGCTTCAGAAACAGGAGTGTACCTAAAAGAAAAACTATAAAAACAGATTTATATTATTGCTTTACAATATACTAATACAACATAAAAGCAAAAAAGCCCATAATCCCAAATGCTATTGGTATAATAAATAATATATAAATTACAGTTGCTAATCCTGTTTTAAATAAACTTAAAAACCAGCTTTGTCCATAAAAATTTCTAATCGCTATAAGCAGGTAAATAAATGTTGATAACACGATTAAAAAAAGAAAACCTTCTGGAATAATATTTGCTGTATAGTTTATTATTAAAAGAATACTAAATACTGTAAATAAGTAAGAAAAAAAGTAAAAAGAAAAAACGAGATGATGAGAAAAACGCCCACTTCTAAAAAACAGTAATTTTAAAATCAAGGAAAAGATGGGCAATAAAATGAACATCGAAATAGGAATTTTATTTATAACCGATTGATAAATAGTGCCGCCTTCGCGTTTCTTATAAAATTTTAATGCTTGCTTATAAAACCTGTGTTTAAAAGAACTGTCGTTTTCTTCTAAACCCATTATTTTGTACATTTCGGTATCTGGAGCGTTTATAGCAATTAGAGAGTCTATTGCTTTTACATTAAACCCAAGGTCTTTAGTTATAGCCTCGTTTTCTATTACTGTATCTGTTTTTTTAATATTCTCCGCCTCTAACTCCATTAAGAGCGCATTATTTTTTAATGGATCTATAGCCGTCTTGTCCACTACAGCCGTATCTTCTAATTTAACATCTTCATATATCGCTGAGAATGTTTCGGTTTCTATCGTTTTTTTAAATTCGCCATTTAATATTTCTTTTTGCTCTCTTGCCCTAAAAGAAAACAAGAAGAAAAATACAATAGTAACAAACAGGTACATTTGAGCCGGATGTAAATATAATAACCGTTTCCCTTCTATAAATCGTGCTGCCAAATAACCAGGCTTAAGCATTAAAGGCAGAATACTTTTAAAAAAACGCGCATCAAAAGTAAAGTAATTACTTATGGTATTATAGAAGAGCACGCCAATCGTTAATTCTTCTTTTGTCTTTTGTCCGCAATGTGGACAAAACTGAAAATGTTTTTCGAATACTTTTTCACAGTTCTTACAATCTACAGTTTCTTTAGACATAGGGATAATTTAGTTGCCCAAAAATAAAAAAAATTAAATGGTTTGATTTATTTGCAAAACACTTGTTATTGTTTTTCTATATAAATTGAGGTAAAAACGCATTTTTTTAGATTCCTATACTAGTAATTAAACATACAAAAAACAGTTATCAACTCACTAACAAGATATTACATTTATGGCACACTAATTGAAAATATAAAAACAATAGCGTAAGCCGAAAAGCTAAATGAGTAGGCATAATCTAAATCCCTAATACATATGAAAACAGTAGTACAATTATTTACAATATTGTTAGCGGGGCTAGCAACTGTAACAGCAGCAGAAAAAATGGATACTGCTAAAGAAGATAAAGCGATTATTACAGCACACTATCGCTATACACAACCCATTCAGTTTGTAGAACGTGGTGTAGAATTCTTAATTTTTCCTGATGGTAGTTTTGATTTCAATACAAATACTAAAAGTAATCACTACAATAACGACACTAGTTACTACAGAAGAACAAAAAAAAGACAGACAGCTTTAAATAATACTTTTGGAGCTCCTAGAACTCCTGTTAACTATTCGCCTCCAAAAACTAGAGGTATTATCATCACGCATGATTATGATGGAAAAGTAAGACGTATAGGCAATGTTTTTATTAATTACAATCGAATTGGTCAAGTTAAACGCATAGGCACAATTTACATTAGTTATAATCGCGCAGATTTAGCAAGGCAGATTGGAGGATTACACATTAAATATAATCGTAAAGGACGAATAATAAGAACGTCTGGATCTGTTAATTTTAACAATCGGGATTGTAGCTTTTATAATAATACAACCTGCGACATTAATCATTTTGAACCCCATTCACATGAAAATAATCATTATGATAACATTCACTGGAATCAGAACCTGGAAGAAGACTCTGATTTATACTACTATAAAAAGAGCGAAAAAAGTAAAAAAAAGAAAGCATAACCTATTTTAACAGTATGCAGATGGGGCTTTATTTTCACTTAAAAAATATGCCCCTATTTTATTATAAACGGTAGCCTTTTAAGCGCTCAGAATTTAGTATACAATTCTGAGCGTTTTGACTATAATTATAGCCGCTTTAGAGGCAAAGGTAATTTCAAGCTATTATTCCTAGACACTATACTTCTAAAACCTGAGAATTATACATAAACGTTTCCTTAAAGCGTAACAATCTATCACTTAGTTTTGTAGAAAAAATCGCATACTGGCATTTCCCAATGCTTTCTGGAATACGGTTTACATCTGCGAAAAAAGCACCTTTTTCAGAAAATTCAGCATCTTCAATAATAAACAGTTTTAACTGCGTTACATTAATGGCATTAATATAAAATAACTTATTTAATCGCTTTGGTGTTGCTATTATTACATCCTGTCCGTAATAAATTTCGTCTTTTTCAGCATCAATACTATGCTCATCATAAGCGGCATATATTCTTAAATCTGTACGTCTAGTAAACTCTAAAAAGTCCGCTTTAAGCTTTAATGCTTTTACTTTATTTTCCACTAATATTAAAGCTCTAGGTGCATCTTCAAAAGCCTTGCTACCCAATTTTTGCATTGTCGCGATAATAATAGCTGTTGTTTTCCCACTATTTTTTGGTCCTATAGCATATAAATCTGTACCTCCTTTTATTTTAGGTAAAACTTTTTTTTGAAAAGCGGTTGGAGCCTCAAAGCCTTTACTCATCAAAGCCTCTTTAAGCTCTGGATTTAATTTTTTAAATGACATAATTTAGATGTTCATTATTATGAACAACGAAGCTAAAGGTAATTTTCGAGTTAGCAAAATGATCGTCTTTCTGTTTTTGGCACGATGCTTGTATTTCTAAAATCATCCACCCTAAAAACGAATTATTATGAAAAAAGTATTTCTTTTATTTTCTGTTTTATTCACTGCGGTATCCATTGCTAATGCTGGTACTCATTCTAAAATTAACAGTATCGATTCTTATACTTCTTATCCCGAATATAGCGGCTACGGCAAATCGTTTATTTTTAATGAACGTGGAATAGAATTTTCAATTTTTCCAGATGGTCAATTTGATTTTCACATTCCAAACCCTAGATCTGAAGTCAATGTTTCTATAAATACGTCTAATGTAAACATTAGTTTTAATACCGGTTATGATTATAATTCCTATGTACAATATGATGAATATGGTGCTATTATCCAGATAAAGAATACGCCAATATTTTATGATTATTATGGAAGAATACGCCAAGCTGGAGACATCTGTATTAGCTACAATAACAGCGGTTATATCTCTAGAGTTGGAGGATTATATGTTCATTATGATAGCTATAACAGGTTTTACAACTGTACTGGTTTTATTAACACTTACAATAGGGTTTATGTACAAAGACCTTGGCACACCTATTATACTATTCCGTCCTACAACTACTGTGTGGTCTATAACAGACCTTACAGACAGCATTACGCCCCTGTTCGCTATAGATATGACAGACCGTATACAAACAATTACCGTCGTACAACTGCTGTTGCAAGAAGAAATGGACACAGCATAACTAGAAACAAAAATTACGCTTCGCGTACTAAAGGAAGAACTGTAAGAGCAGCTTCGTCTAGACCTCGAGGCGGAAATTATTTTACTACGTCTAAAAGAAAGGACTTAAGAACAAGACCACAGAATGTCGCTCGAAAAACGAATAGAGCACTTTCAAAATCAGCCCCTTCTAAATCGTATTATAAAACCGCTTCTTCAAGAATTAACAATAGACCTGCTAGTCATTCTAGAATAAGAAGCACTCGTAATAAAACATATACTAAAAAAAATAAACCACAAACAAGTCTCTACAGATCATCTAACGCTAAATCCAGTAAAACAACATCTAGATCTAAATCTAGCCGAAGAAGATAAACACAATATTTTAAGTAGGTTAAACATCCTGTTACCAAGCTATGTGCCATATAGCAAAAGTAGCAGGTGTTTTCATCGTTTTAGTATTTTATTAATTAACAGAGTAATGTCTTCAGAAAAATCGAAAATATAGACTACAAAACCATAAACGACACTAACCAATATTGATTTTAATGCAATGTTAACTATAGGGAGAAACTGAAAATCCCAAAAATAGAAACCTGCCCCACAAATCCCTATTAACACCATTGTTTTTAATGTATTTATTGTAAATGGCAGCATATTAAATTTAACATAAACAAATCCTATTTTAATAGTATTGTACAGGAATATAGCAACTCCTGTTGCATAAGCTGCTCCATTAATCCCGAACTTAGGAATAAAAACCATATTCAACAAAATGGTAGAAACGGCTAGAATCACCCCCAATAGAAGTACTATTTTATAATAATCGCTATTAAATAAAATAGCATTGTTATTTCCTAGTATATTATCGAAAAGCTTTATTAAACCTATAACAAAAACTACAAGTATTCCTCCTGTATATTCTTTAGGTATTAAATAATATAACTGATTTATGTTTAATATAATAATAAGAAAAATAAATCCGCTCACAATAAGTAAACTCAAAGAACTCTTTTGATAAAGTGTTTTTAACTCTATCATATTATTTTCATTTAAAAGTCGAGCCGTTAATGGGTATGTTATTTGGTGCATAGAGCGAGAAGGCACGCCAACAACAGATGCTATATATATGGCGACACTATAATAAGCCACATTTTCTATAGTGACGTACTGGCCTATCATAAATTTATCTATCTCCAAAATAATATTTGCTACAGATCCTGCCAATATAATAAGCGATGTGTATTTTAAAATAGCACCTAGCTTATTTATTTTTTGCCATCTAAAAACTGGTAATCTCAAACTAAAAGCATACACCATCATTATATTCATTCGTAATGCATAAACAATAATAATCCCTATAATTAACTGTTCAACAGTTAGCAGCTCATAGAATAAGCCTATAAGTAATGCGGTTGTACAAATTCTATGAAAAACTTCTTTCATAAAATTACCAAATACACTTTGCAGTTGTATTTTACTCCATGCATAAAAAACTTCGAAATAAGCAAAGGCTATCGCTGCTATAAAAATATACCACACATAATCGCTTATTATAGTATTTTCTTTGGACAAAAAAAGACTAATGTTTTCTACACATAACCAACCAATTATTGCTCCAGGCACAATAATAACAAGCGGTAAAAATAGCATTAAGCTTAAAAAAGCATTTTGTGATTGTCGCGTTTTAAAAGAAGAATAAAACTTTACAATAGTATTATGTACTCCAAAAGCCATCAAAGGCATTAAAATATTTGCAGAAGATAATATATAAGCAATCAGCCCATAATATTCTGAAGACATAAATTTGGTAAACAAAAACAAGACATTAATAGCACCAATAGAAAACCCTAAATAAGTTAGCAGTGTATTTTTAATAGATTGATTTACGACTATTCCCATTATAAGAGTTTAGACAAGGTTTTTGTAAGTTGTTTTCGACTATATTTCTGCAAATTGACAGGCTGTGATCTTAGATCTCCCGAAGTAAAGGCTTTATAATGCATTCTTAATAAACACTTTAATCCGTCGTAATCATCATAATTAAAGTAACAACCTGTATTGGTTTCTTTTAAAATCGTTTCTACATCAGAATCTTTGGGTCCCAATGCTATAATTGGTCTTTCGGACACCATATATTCAAACAATTTTCCTGGTATAATAGCTTTTGTATCTTCAGAATCTATTTCTACCATTAATAAAACTTGCGTCTTTTTTTGATAAATGATTGCGTCTTTATGAGACACATAACCTTTATTATTAATGTAGTTTTTTAAACCATAGGACTCCATTGTTTTTAAAACAGAACGACTCACTGCTCCAACAAAATTAATCTCCAAGACATTTGCAAACCCCCTTTCCTCAACTATTAAATCTTTTAAAACTTTCCAAAGCACTTTAGGGTTTCGTTTGGATAATAATGACCCAATATGAGAAATCGAAAAACATTGATCTAAAGCAGGTCGCCTTACTTTCTCTATATCGTACCCATTAGTTATTACCGTAATAGGACGCGTCGTTATTTGCTTAAACTCCTGTTTCGTATTATTACTTGTCACTATAATTTCATCTGCAAAACTTAAAACCTCCTTTTCTAAAGCTTTATGTTTCTGTGCAGCACGTTCTGTTAACCGCAACTGCTTATGATAGCCTATTGTTGTCCAAGGATCTCTAAAATCGGCTAGCCACTTTATGCCTAACTCTTTTTTTAAAGCTAAACCTATTAAATGTAAACTATGCGGCGGACCAGTTGTTACGATGGTTTTAATAGCATGCTTATTAATATATTTTTCAAGATATATTATTGATGGTTTTACCCAATTTTTCCTAGCATCTGGAATAAAAAAATTGCCCCGCACATACAACAAGAGTTTTTCTACAAAACTTTGTTTTTTTTCCGAGGAAATAATCCCTTTACTTATTGTTTTAGATTGCTTTGAAAATAACCCTGCTAATTTATAAGGTTCCTTTATAGGTTGTTTTAGAACCATAAGCGCTTTAGACACCTCTTCATCTAAACTATGATCGACCAATGGATAATTTGGGTTTTCTGGACAATATACTATGGGTTCTACATTAAAATCTGGAAGATACTTTACAAATTTCAACCAGCGTTGCACGCCTGGACCTCCAGCTGGAGGCCAATAATAAGTAATAACAAGCACTTTTTTTTTATCCACTATAGGCATTCCTTATAATTAGATATTTTATATTAGTATTAAAAATAACAAGTTCTCTTATACTATAAAAGTAATCATTACGACTTCTTAAATTTATAGAATAGCCCTCCAATTAGCAAAAATACTAGCAAAATAGAACTGGCTAATGAAATTACACTTCCTGTCTTTACGACTTTAGGCTCAAACTTAAACTCTATGGTGTGCTTCCCTTTAGGGATATCTAGCCCTCTTAACGCATAATTAACCTTATAATAAGGGACTAATGCTTTATCGATGTATGCATTCCATCCGTTACCATAATACATTTCAGAAAACACAGCAAACCCATCATTTAAATTCTTTGAATCGTATTTAATATAATTAGGCTTGTACTCTATTACATTTATTGAAGCTAAAGAGTCTACAATAAATGTGTTTTTATGAGTAGGACTTAGTTGTTTTTCATTTATAACCGCGATTTGCTTATTATCTAGAGTCTCTAATGCCTTAATTTCCGCATTGGCAGATTTTAATGGCTTTAGTTCCTTAATAAACCAAGCATTTCCATTAGCATCTTCATTAAGATAAGCGTAAGGTTGTCTTTTGTCGTCATTATCAATAACGTACTTGGTATTAAGCATGTTTAAAACGTTGATATTATTTCTAATCACATAAAAATTATAAATATCATCATAACGTTTTAGTTTAGCAGCGTGATACCCACTAAGTGAGTTATGGAAATAAGATGCTTTTGCACCAGCAGAGGTTAAGTCGAAAACTCTAAAATGAGATTTATCCTTATGTATATCTAGATCTGCCGATGTAGCCTGATATGGTTTTTCAACGCGTCTTTTCGAAACAAAATTGTCGGTATTAACATAACGTCTATCTACACCAACCAAATCGAAGAGTATTAATGCTGCAAAAATAATAATCGCTTTAGTTTCATTTAGTTTCTTTCTTAGAAAAAAGAAAACAGTTCCTGCCGAAAGGATGACTAATATCAAAGTTCTGTATGTATCCTGAGTAAAAATCATTTTTCGATCTTCGCGAATGGCATCTACAAATTCTAAACCTAAATTCTGACGATAATATCCATCATTTACACCCACAAAATCTAACCAGCCTATGGCTTTTATTAACAAAAACACCGTTGCTAAACCTGCAGTAATCAATACTGTAAACTTTAAAGCCTTAAGCTTCTCTATTTCCTTCTTTTCACCTTTGTTATTGAATAATTGCACTAAGGCAAAAATAGCCAGTACTGGAATACACAATTCTAATATTACTTGTATTGAACTTACTGCTCTAAATTTATCATACAACGGTATATAATCAATCATAAAATTAGTAATAGGGTTTCCTTCTGGATCTCCAGCTGTTCCCCAAAACCAATTCTTTCCCCAAGATAGTATTAAGGACATTAATGTCCCTCCTACTAACCACCATTTTAAACGTCCTTTTACTAAAAATAATGAAAATACGAATAAAAATAGAGTAACTGCACCTACATAAGCTGGCGCTTCTACTATAGTTTGATTCCCCCAATAAGTCGGTGCACTTTTCGTTGCATTTTTTGCTTGCAATGGCGTTGCCCCTAACTTTAAATAGACTTTATAAAGCTCCGAATCTTTACCAATATCCTCTCCATTTCCTCCACCTAGTAATCTTGGAATAAATAAGTTAAAACTTTCCAGAAACCCATAACTATACTCTGTAATGTATGCGTTACTTAATCCAGAAGTGTCTGCCTTTGGGGAACCATCAGGATTAATAGTCAATTCACTTTTCCCACGGGTGCTTTCTTTAACATACTCTTGAGTGGCTAAAATATTAGTTGCATTTAAACCGATAGCCAAAATAACGGCTACAACCATAATCCCTATCGCTTTAAAATAATGTGGTAATAGCTTCTTACGATAAGCGTCTACTAAATACGCAAGTCCTATTATTATAACTAAAAACATTAAATAATAAGTCATTTGAAAATGGTTTGCCACCAATTCTAAGGCCAAACCAATTGTAGTAATCAAAAATCCTAAAATGTGTTTTTTTCGAAATATAAGTACTATACCACTTAAAACTAAAGGCATATAGGCAATTGCATGCGCTTTACTATTATGCCCAACACCTAAAATTATAATAAGGTAGGTAGAAAACCCAAAGGCCAAAGCACCAAGAGCTGAAAGTTTATAATTAACTTTTAAACTTAATAATAGGATGTAAAACCCTATAAAATAGAGGAACAGATAATCTGCAGGTCGTGGTAAAAACCGCAATGCTAAATCTAGTTTTTTAATATAATTGTGAGGATATTTTGCGCCTAATTGATAAGTTGGCATCCCGCCGAAGGCGCTATTAGTCCAATAGGTTTCTTCTCCGGTATCTGCCTTAAAATCCATTTGCTGTTTAGCCATCCCTACATAATGGACAATATCACTCTGTAATATTTGTTTTCCTTTTAAAACAGGACTAAAATAAGCTAAAGCTAGTATTATAAACCCAATAATAACGAGTATATGAGGTAGAATTCTCTTAAATGAAAGTTGCATAAAATGTATTAAATACTGTGAAGCTGAAAAATAATCATATTTTTCGAGATTAGACTAAATTGGAATTGAAATTTTAAATTCGTTTACAATAAAAAAGACAGCTAATCTATTATTTACAAGAATAATTATTCAGCTTAGGTAAAACTACTCAATCTCTTCGTAATCTACGTATTCCCCTACGTTTTTATTAGATGTTTTATTATTAGGCATTTTATCGATGGTAATTTCGCCTTCTTTTTTTTGCTTTTCACGCTGGCTTTTATTCTGAAAATCACCGAATTGACCACCAAATTGTTGCGTAGCCTTTTTACTTAGATATTTCAAAAATAAAGGCCCGAAAATCCTAGATAAAATCTTGAATACGTAATAAATTACTAATATTATAAATATGGTCCTTAATAACCCCATAAAATAGCGATATTATTGTTAAAAATTATTTAAACAAAAATACAATACTCTATGGGTAATTTCAGCTATAAATACTTAAAAATTATATAAAATCTCTATATTTGGAGCAAACCTAATATTTATGCCTTTAAAAAAAATCTTTTTACTGCTCATCCTGCTTATAGTTACTTATAATACAAATGCACAGTATACAGATGTTATAAATTCTAATAGACCAGGAGCTTCTCGTTCTGCCTTTTCTGTTGGTACCAATGTAGTACAATTTGAAGCAGGGCCATATACCGTAAAAGAAAAACATACACCTTTAAATTATGATGTTTCAGGTTTTGGAATTGATTTTGCAGCACGTTACGGGTTATTGTATGCTCCTTTAGAAATAAACCTAGAAGGGGCCTACCAAAATGATAGGTTAACAGATAACCGTTCTTTTACTCCCGTTGAAAACAAACGTGCAAATTTTAAAAACTTAACTTTAGGTGCTAAGTATTTAGTATACGACCCGTATAAAAATACAGAAGAAGAAAACGCAAATTTATATAGCTTTCACGCTAATAAAAAATTTAAGTGGAAATCTTTAATTCCAGCTGTATCAGTGTATCTTGGTGCTAATTTTGATACTAAAGACAATCCGCTAACGGCTCCCGATGTTGAAGGCGTTAGCCCCAAAATAATGATTGCGTCTCAAAATAATTTTGCCAGTGGATGGGTAATGGTTATAAATTTAATAAAGGATAGAATTGGATCGGAATATTCAGATTTTCAATATATCCTTACCTTAACAAAAGCAATAAATGAAAAAGTCGTTTTATTTGGAGAAACCCAAGGCATAAAAAGTGATTTCTATGCTGACAACCTTTTTCGTTTTGGAGGCGCTTATTTATGGGGGAAAGATTTTCAGTTAGATACTGCTTTAACCTTTAATACAAAAGACACGCCTTCGGTTTTTAGTTTAAACTTTGGCGTATCTTATCGATTAGATTTCCATGAGGATGCAAAACCTGACAACGGTGTTTCTGCTGCAGAAGAAGCAGAAAGAAAAGCAAGTAAAAAAAGAAAGAAAAGTAAAAACGATAATAGTAGCAAAACCCCTGATGATAGCAAAAAACAGAAAAAAGAAATCCAAGAGATTGATTTTGATGACGAAGACTAATCAATAGATAAAATGATTACAGTAAAGCAGATTACGACAAAAAAAGAACTTAAGGATTTTGTGAAATTTCCTTTTTCAATCTATAAGAACTCTAAATACTGGGTTCCTCCTATTATTAGTCAGGAACTGGCTACTTTTGATAAAAAAAAGAATCCTATTTTTAAAGACGCCAACGCCACTTTTTTTCTGGCCTATAAAAACGGAGAAATTGTTGGTAGAGTTGCAGCTATTATAAACTGGTTAGAGGTTAAAAATCAGAACCTAAAAAAAATGCGTTTTGGGTGGTTTGACTTTATTGACGACCTAAACGTTTCTAAAGCCCTTTTAGACGAAGTTATAAAAATAGGGAAAGCTAATGCTTTAGAATACACAGAAGGTCCTGTTGGTTTTTCAAATTTAGACAAAGTTGGAGTGATGACAGAAGGCTTTGAAGAAATAAGTAGTATGGTGACTTGGTACAACCACCCATATTATGTAAAGCATTATGAATCTTTAGGCTACACTATTGAAAAATCTTACGTCGAAAGTAAGTTTCCTTTTAAAAATGTAAAACCAGTATTTTTCAAAAAAGCACAAGAACTTATTAAAAAGCGTTATAAATTAACAGCTTTACACTTAACAAAAACGGAAGAAGTAATGCCATATGTAGATAAGATGTTTGATTTATTCAATGCTTCTTATGCTTCCCTATCGTCTTTTGTTGAAATTACAGATATTCAAAAAGAATATTTTAAAAAGAAGTTCATTAGTTTTATAAACCCTGAATACATTAAATTTGTTGTTGATGAATATGATAACATGATCGCTTTTGCTATTGTAATGCCTAGGTTTGCTTATGCTTTACAAGAAATGAAAGGTAAATTGTTTCCTTTGGGTTTTGCTAAATTATTAAAAGCGAAAAAAACAAGTAAAGATGTTGTATTTTATTTAATTGGAGTGCACCCAGATTACCATAATAAAGGCATACATGCAGTAATATTCAATGAATATTATGAGACTTTTTCTAAAAAAGGAATTTTAAATTGTTATAGGACTCCAGAGTTGGAAGATAATGAAGCCATACAAAAAATTTGGAAACATTTCGATCCTAAAACGATTAAGCGAAGAAAAACATATCGAAAACCCATCTAATAAATAGTTCTTAGAACGCCTTTTACTAAATATATTTTCTTGATATATTCAATACAGGATAAACTTATAAAAGAGGTGCTTTTACTAAAATAATTTAAAAGAAAACCCAATTCTTACGAATTGGGTTTTCTTTTAGATTATACGGGTTCCAGAAATAAAGTGTTATTTCTTTATAACACGAATTGTTTCTATTACCCCTTCAATCGTTACTTTCACAAAATAAGCTCCAGTGCCTAATCGAGACATATCAACTTCTTTTATTGTAGTATTAGATGTCATATGCATCACTTCTTGTCCTAATATATTATATACATTAACATTAGAAATCGCTGATTGAGATTTCAATGTTAACATATTATGCACTGGATTAGGGTAATAATTAAAGACAGAGGCATTAGAATCAAATTCTTCAGTAGATAGTGGTTCTTCTACAGTTAATTTATAATCCTCTACTTCTCCTCTACCAGTTTCTAAAGCGCAAGCGGTATCATTTCCAGGATTCCCATCTAACCAATCAATCATCACTCGCATTCTATAATCGCCAACTGCAATGCCAGCAGGAATAGTTATCGTTCCTGTAAAAGGTCCTGCCTCATAACCAAGAGTTCCAAATGCAAGTTCTGCTATATCAAATTCAAGATCATTATTCCAATCTATCCAAATAGCACATCCAACACTACCGCTTACAATCTCAACATTAAAATCAAAAGTACTATCGGCAAGACCTGCTACCGTCATAGTATCATAATTATCACCATAATTTGTAGCAGATAACCCAGAGTTTAAATTACTAATATTAATAGAACCGTTAGTAGTAGTAAAACTGTCAATATAGGTGTCAGGACTTGTTCCTGAAGGAATGCAATACCCTGTATAAAAACTAAACGGGCCAGCCCATAGACTTAAATCGCCTGCACCACAATCTGATTGCACATAAAAATCATACATCGTATTTGGGGTTAAGTTTGGCAAAGTATAAGAATTAGCTGTTATTCCATTTACCGTTGTGCCTGCGCCTTGTACAAATCCTTCAGTTCCCCATTCTACGTTCCAAGTTGTAGCTGTTCCGTTTTCTGTCCATGTTAAGCTCGTTTCTATTAAACTTGAAGACGTAGCTGACAATTCATTTGGAGCAATACAATCTGGTTCTAAGGCTGCATCTATAGTTACCTTGTAATCTTCAACTTCTCCTCTGCCTGAATTTAACTCACAAGCATCGTCATTTGGATTCGAATCATTCCAATCGATCATTACTCGCATATAATAATCTCCATTTGCTGTGCCCATTGGTACAGTTATTGTCCCTGTAAATGGTCCATTGGCATAACTGGTTGTATTATATACTACTTCAGTAGCTGGATCGAATGTTAAATCTCCATTCCAATCTACCCAAATAGCACATCCAACAGTACCGTCTTCAATAACAACATTAAAATCATAAGCTCCTCCAGGGTAACTAGAAATAGTCATTGTTGAAAAATTATTTGCATAATGATTTGCTGAAAAGCCTGATGCTATATTAGAAATATTAACAATACCTCCTGCTGTTGTAAAATCACTAATAAAGGTCGTCGTATTTGTATTTGTACTTGATGGATCACATTGCGCACTTACTTCTACACAAAGTGTCATAATTACAAATGCTATTAATAAAGTAATTCTTGTCATATTATTTTTATTTTATTTAATATGCACAAATTGCAGAATTAATTAACATCATTAAAAACAAATAGACTATATTCTTAAATATTTGATAAAAACAAGGCAAATATTGAATGGTTCGATCACTTATTTTAAAAAATCAGATTAAGTGCAACTTTTCCTTTAAATCATAAAAAAATAAATATTTAATAAAAATTTAAATTATTTTTAATTGCGATCTAATAAACCAAATAAATATATCAAGAGGTTACGAATTCTCTTTAACATTTAAATGTTTTTTATTTTAAATATACTAATCAATCCTTTTCTATAAAAACCAGGAAATAATGTTGAGTATTACACTCTTGTTTTGCAATAGATTTAGCTTAATTCTGTTAAGTTTTAATGAAAGACCGACTAAGTTAAGGATTCAAATATTTCGCAATGTTAAAAAAAATTTCCCTAATATTATTTTTAAATAGTATGTGTTTATCATATTCACAGAATATGACTAATGCTAAATTAGAAACTTTAATTACTAGAGTTAGCGACACAATACAAGGTACTAAAGGACAATGGCAGTTTGTTATAGAAGAGGTAACTCTAATATGCATTACAGATATTAATCATAATAGGATGCGCATTATTTCCCCAATCATAGAAGCCTTCAAACTTACAGAAGAATTAAAAACAAATGCCCTTTTAGCTAATTTTCATACAGTATTAGATGCTAAATACGCCATTTCTGATGACATTTTATGGTCTGTATATATACATCCTTTAAAAGAACTAACGGAAACACAAGTTAAGGAAGCCATAAAGCAGGTATATCTTGCTAATATTACCTTTGGAACGACCTATTCCAGTACCTCATTAGTATTCCCAGGCAAGTATAATAATACACCGAAAGAGGCTGATAAAAAAAATCCTATTACAAAGCATAAAATTTAATTTCATAACTAAATTTCCTCAATTTTATTATTTAAAAAAAGCTACTTCAATATAAACTGAAGTAGCTTTAAACGTTGTAGTTGGAATGTTTCTTTTTAGGGACTTTGAATAGTTTACTTTATGTTTCATTCAATAGGTACTACACAAATATATATCTCAATATTTGTGCCAAAATAATACTATTTTTACTAACTCCAAAAAAGATTCTATAAAAATTCTAAACCTTTTTTAGTACTACTTATTTACTTAAAACTGGAGCATAAACCTTTAACTGTAAAAGTTATTGATAACTAAACATTTATGAATAATGAGGTCTTTTACCAACGACATCTTCATAAAAATCATGCATAAATTTAAAGTCTGCTTCTATATCATCTGTAGGATAAAAAGGTTCGGATATCTTGTTTTGCTTTTTCCCAAAATCTAAGCTATACATTATTATTGGCACATTTGCTTCTTTTGCGATATAATAAAATCCTGTTTTCCATTTCGCTACTTTCTTTCGAGTTCCTTCTGGTGCTAAAGCTAATCTAAACTCATCTTTACTCTTAAATAAGTTTGCTATGGCTTTTACTTTGTCTTGTCCAGAAGTTCTATCTAATGCCGCACCTCCTACTGCTCTAAAAAAATAGCCTAAGGGAAAAATAAAAAGTTCTTTTTTCCCAACAAAATTAACTTGTATGTCTAGAACTTTTCGCAACAGCAATGAGATATAAAAATCGTGCCAGCTTGTATGAGGAACAGCGATTATAATTGCTTTTTTTATGGTTTCTTTGGACATTGCTATATTTCCAACAACTGTCCATTTCATTAGCTTAAAGTAAATAAATTTAGCCAGCCAACGCATACGATTACATTTTTAAGTATAGCGCCTTTAAAACCTCCCTCGTAATTGTTTTCTTCCATTGCTTTCCAATCGCATTTTCCCACAATGGCTCTAAACTTAAAGCAACATCTATCATTATATTCAATTCTTTCTCTGACAAATCTGCACAAACCCTTTTGGGTAATATTATATTATGTTTTTCCTTCATTTTTTTAAATAAGGCAACACCTTCTGGATAATATTCTTCCAGATGATCAAAAACGATACAATTTCCAACGCCATGCTTTGTCCCTAATAAATAAGATAAACCATAGCTCATTGCATGTGCTACTCCTACTTGAGAATATGCGATACTCATGCCGCCATGCCAACTAGCCATCATTAACATATCTTGAGATTCCTCTTCTGAAAGATTACCTTCAACAAAAACTTCTTTGCAGAGTGAGAGCGCTTTTTCTCCATAAGACTCACTAAAAGCATTTAAATAAGTGCCATTTAGAGATTCTATACAATGTATATAACAGTCCATTCCTGTATAAAACCATTGTTCTTTAGCAACTCCTTTTGTTAATTCTGGATCTAAAACAACTTGATCGAAAGGAGTATAATCACTATTAATTCCTAATTTTCGCTCTGGCCCTGTAAGTATGGTTGTTCTTGACACTTCTGCACCTGTGCCAGATATGGTTGGAATACCAACATGATAAATCGCTGGGTTTTTCACCAAATCCCAACCTTGATAATCCTTAGATTGCCCTTCATTAGTTAACATAATTGACACTGCTTTTGCAATATCGAGAACGCTACCGCCTCCTATACCAATAATCCCCGAAGGGCGCTCTTTATGGTTTAAAATAATATCCTCAACCAAATCATCTATTTGCGATGTTTTGGGTTCTTCTTTTGCTGAAACATAATATATTTTATCATCATAAGACAAGGGGAGTCTCGACGTTAACCAAGTATTTCCTTTAAATATGTCATCTACAAAAAATATAAATGGGGCTTTTGTATTCAACCGTTGAGGAGACAATATCTCTTCTAATTGATTAAAACTACCGCGTCCAAAAACGACTTTAGACACCATTGGAAAATTTCTATAATTCATTTAACTATTTGTAATTTTAAAATATAGTTTTTAAGTTAAAATAGGTAGCAATTCTAATAAATGCCCTATTGTTTTATACTCTTTATTTTCTTTTTCTATATCCTTAACTTCTTCATGAGCCCAAGTGGTATGAAAAGGAATATGTATTGCTTTTGCATTAATATTTACTAAAGGGAGAATATCTGATTTTAAAGAATTTCCGATCATCAAAAAAGCTTCTGGTTCTATATCTAAATGGTTTAATAATTTAGAATAATTGTTTTCTTTCTTATCACTTAGCACTTCTATATGGTGGAAATAATTTAATAACCCAGATTTTTCCAGTTTACGTTCTTGATCCAATAAATCGCCTTTAGTAATAACTATTAATTTATAATTTTGGGATAATGCTTTTAAAACCTGTTCCACTTCGGGCAACAATTCTACAGGTTTATTAAGCATCTCCTTCCCTATACCTATAATTTTTGCAATAGTTGCATTGGAAGCGTTATTATTTGATAATTCAAGCGCCATTTCTACCATTGACAACACAAAGCCTTTAACGCCATAACCATACACATGAAGATTTTTCATCTCCATCTTAAAAAGTTCTTGATCTATTTTATTTGGTGTTTCATACTGACTTAGTAGCCTTCCAAACTTTTGTTCAGCTTCTCGAAAATAAGTTTCATTAACCCAAAGTGTATCGTCTGCATCAAAGCCTATAACTTTTATATTTTGATATGCGTTATTTGATTCCAATTATTTCCAAAGTTTTTTTGCTCGTTCTAAATCTTCTGGTGTATCTATCTCCACTCCTTCCACGCTAGTTTCTACCATCTTAATACGTTTTCCATATTCTAGATAACGAATACATTCTACTTTTTCTGAAGCTTCTAAAGTTAGCATAGGTAGACGATAAAAATCCATCAAAGCCTCTTTTCTAAACGCATAAACGCCTTTATGTTTGTAATACTTTACGGTAACTTCTTTATCTCTTGGATACGGAATTGGGCTCCGTGAAAAATATAATGCAAAGTTATCTTTATCTAGAATAACTTTTACAGTATTGGGGTTTTTTATTTCCTCCCAATCTGTTATGTTTACCATTAAAGATGCTAAATCCACTTTCTTTTCGGTATCATCTTTAAAAACTGCTATTAATTTTTTTAATGAATCAATTTCAGTAAAAGGTTCGTCTCCTTGTACATTTATAACAATATCGATATCCATAAACTCAACAGCTTCGGCGATACGATCACTACCACATTCATGTACCTTCTTGCTCATCATTACATTGCCTCCTACATTAGTGATTTCATCGAAAATAATAGCACTATCTGTAACTACAATCACATCGTCAAATAATTGAGTAGTAACTGTTGCTTCATAAGTGCGCGTTATAACAGGTTTTCCTCCTAAATCTTGCATTAACTTACCTGGGAAACGAGAGGCACTATATCGTGCAGGGATCATTGCTATTATTTTCATTTGCTATTGAAACATTTATTTTTCAAAAATATGGCTTTTTAAAAGAATTATAGGCTCTGTTTGAAATAAACTTCTTTAAAAACTATAAGTTACGCATAATATGAGTATTAATAAAAATAACTTTATATTTAATATTACGCACACTATCGTTTTACATTAAATTCTCATTCTTCAATAAAAAAATCGTTTTTAAACCCAATAAGATATAATTTTTCTTTGGCTCGTGTAACTGCAGTATATAACCATCTCAAATACTCCTTATCGATACCGTTTGGTAAATATGGTTGTTCTATAAAAACAGTATTCCATTGCCCACCTTGAGATTTATGACAAGTTATAGCGTAAGAAAATTTAACTTGTAAGGCATTAAAATACTTATTCGCTTTTATCTTTAAAAACTTCTTATAATTACTGCTTTCATCCTCATAATCTTTTTGTATTTCTTGGTATAACCGATTAGATTCTTCATAAGGTAATGATGAGGTTTCGGCAGCGATAGTATCGAGTAACAATACGGTTTCAAAAGGTTTCATTTTTGGATAATCAACCATCCTAATCTTGACTTCTGCAAAACGAAAACCATACAACTCTTTGATGCTAAAAATTTCTAAAACCTCTATAATATCACCATTTGCTATAAAACCGGCTTCAGTTGTTGGTTTTATCCAAAAATAATTATTCTTAACGACCATTAAATAATCGCCTGTAGACAATTCATTTTCATTAAAAAGAATACGGCTTCGTATTTGTTGATTATAAAGATTAGCCCGCTTATTACTTCTTACTATCAAAGCCATTTCTTCATTACCAAGTGTACTATATGCATCATTTATAGCATCTATTATATCATGCCCATCTATAAGTCTTACAATATCTTTAAAGCCTATTAGGTTAAATTTAAAACTATCATAAAACCCACTAGATAATGTTTCTCTAAGCTCTGTTGCATTTACTAAGATACCAGAATCATGACTTTGCCGCATCACTTCGTCCAATTCCATTCTAGTTACAGATTTATCGTAATTAAGACTTAAAATATTTTCGTCTAAAGCTGGGCTTAACTCCATTTTAACAGGCGGTAATTGTGCTGTATCGCCTATTAATAATAATTTACAGTTCTGACCTGCGTAGACATACTGCATCAAATCATCTAATAATGATCCATTTTCGAACAACTTTGAATCTCCAGGAGTATCCGGTATCATAGAAGCTTCATCTATAATAAAAATGGTATTCTTATGTTTATTAGGTTGTAAAACAAATTTCACTCCGCCACCTTTGTCTTTCTTAGGGAAGTAAATCTTCTTATGTATAGTAAAGGCCTCTTTCCCAGAGTAATTAGATATAACTTTTGCCGCACGACCAGTTGGTGCCATTAAAACAGCATTCTTTTTAGCTTTCCATAAATTGTTAACAAAAGCTCCAATAATAGTTGTTTTTCCTGTACCAGCATACCCTTTTAGTAAATACACCCCTTGTTTATCGGGATCAAAAATAAATTCTGAAAGTTGCATGAGTAAAACATCTTGTTTTATTGTTGGTTTAAATGGAAATTGTTCTTTTATAATAGAATAAAATTCAGATTTAGTCATTAATGGCATTCGTTTTCAACTTTTATTCAAAGATATAAATGATTTTTACTCTCATTAGGTTTTAGCGAATAAAAAAAAATTGTAGATTTGCCATGGATCATTAATTAAATTTAATAAATTACTATGATAACATTTATTTTTATTGCAGTTACTGTAATACTACTTACTATTGGGTTAGTTAGGCTTATTGACAAGTTTATCCCTGCAAAATTAAAACCTTTTTTAACCATAGCTCTTTGGTTATTAATCGCTTTTCTAGGATACAAAACTTTTATGTCGGTATATAATCCAATTTTATTTAAACAAGTTAAAGAAAAACGCTATGTTAAAGTTATAGAAAAACTAGTTGATATTAGAGATGCACAACTAGCTTATAGAGAAATTAATGGGGAATACACCAACAATTTTGATAGTTTAATTCGTTTTATAGAAAATGGGAAATATACTATTACAGAAAGAAGAGATTCTTCTGTTTTAGATGTAGAAAAGACAAAACTATATAACGGCATAGAATATAATAAAGAAATAACTATAATAGATACCCTAGGTTATGTTGGAGTTAAAGATTCTTTATTTAAATCCTCTACAAGATATAAGACAATGCGATATGTACCGTTTGCCAAAGACGCTAAATTTGAATTTACAATGAACACTGGTGAATTAGGAGATGATGATGATGATAAGCTTCCTGTATTTGAAGTTTTTGTTCTTAAAAAAGATGTTTTACACGATCAAGAGGAAGATTATATTGCCGAAGAAAATCAGGCTTTTTCAGTAGATGAAATAAATGGAGATGCCATACGAGTAGGTTCATTGGAAGAAGTTAAAACTAATGGTAATTGGCCAAAACTTTATGACACAAAAAAAGATAAAAAATAATCTTACTCAAGATTTATCTAATTTAGAACTGTCCATTCAACTTGGTTTGAATGGACTTTCTTTTTGTATTCTAAACTCTATTACGAATACAATTACTAATTTAAAGTATTTTTCTTTTAAAAAGAAACAAACGCCTTTTGAACTTTTAGAGCGCTTAAAACAGGTTCTAGAGGCCGAAATGGTATTAAAATCGACTTATAGAAAAGTCAGCATTATACACGTTAATGAATTATCTACACTAGTCCCAAAAGCGTTGTTTGATAAAAACGTAATTGCTGATTATTTAAAGTTAAATGCCAAAATATTAAAAACAGATTTCATTACGTTTGACACTATTTCAATTAACGATACTGTAAATGTTTACATCCCATATATAAACATAAATAACTATATTTATGAAACTTTTGGAGATTTCACATATAAGCACTTTTCAAGTATTCTAATAGAACAAGTTTTAAATATAGAAAAGCATGCGAGTACAGCTAAACTATATGTAAATGTATTTGAAACACATTTTGAAATAGTAGCTTTAGAAAAAGGAAATCTCCTGCTTTATAATACTTTTATTTACAATACACCTGAAGATTTTATTTACTATATCTTATTTACAATAGAACAATTACACTTTAACCCTGAAACTATTTCGTTAATCTTTTTAGGACACATAGATAAAGAAAATATTTTATATAGCATTGTTTATAAATACATTAGAAATGTATCTTTTGGTAATCGATTCGATACCTACAACTATATTAAAAAACCCCAAAAAAACCATTCAAATTTTACACTCATAAAAAGCTTATAAATGCGCATAGTTTCAGGAAAATACAAAGGTAGAAGAATCACAGCTCCAAAAAAACTCCCCGTTCGCCCAACTACAGATATGGCCAAAGAATCCCTATTTAATATTTTAAACAATCTTTACTATTTTGATGAGATATCCGTTTTAGATTTGTTTGCAGGAACAGGTAATATTAGTTATGAGTTTGCCTCTCGAGGTACTGAGCAAATAACGTCTGTAGATCAAAATTTTGGCTGTATAAAATTTATAGAAAAAACAGCCGATAGTTTTGAAATGCCGATTCAAACTGTAAAAAGTGATGTTTTTAAATTCCTCGAAAAAACAAGTCTAAAAACATCCATTATTTTTGCCGATCCACCTTATGCCTTTTCGGTAGAACTATTTTCTAAAATTCCGTTACTCGTTTTTAAAAATGATTTACTCGAAGAAAATGGTTTATTAATAGTAGAGCACCCTAAACACACCAAACTATCGCATCTCCCTCATTACAGCTACTCTAAAAGTTATGGCGGGAATCAATTTAGTTTTTTTGAAAAACAAAACAATTAATAATTCTCTCTTTTTTAAGAATAGACACTAGGATCATTATCGGCTTTTAATTGTATTTTAAACTATAAAAGCCAAACTGAATATTAAAATAGTTAAAAAGCTCTTCATTTAATTTAAATACAAGATAAGGAAACGTATAACCAACAAAAAAAAGACTGCCTTTTTAGACAGCCTCCTTTTATTCAATCTTATTTATTAATAAGTGAAATATCAATTTTATAATCCGTATTTCTCTCTCAAAGCTTTAGCCTTAGTAGAATCATCGATAGCATTATAAATATTCATTAAGGTTCTTGCAACATTAATATTATTTTCTGTCACACTTAAAACTACTTCTAAATGAGGTATAGCACTTTGGTATATTTCTATACGTTGTTCTTTTAATTCATCATAACGTTTGTTGTCTTTTGCAGAACTTCCAAGGCCGTTCATCTCTTCAATCATAGCAGCTTCTTTTTCCAATATTAATGCTGCTAAATTTGTTCGTGCATTTACATATTCAGGATCTATTGCTATTGCTTTCTCATAGTATAGCATTGCCTCCTTACTATTTCCCGCCTCAGCAGATAACACTCCTAAATTAAATAACAAATCTTTATTATTAGGATCTTTAGTTGTCGCCTCTTTTATTAATGCGGCATAAGCTTCTCTATTCCCTAGTTTAAATTGCGTATTTGCCTCTGTAATAATAAGTGCTGTATCGTTAGGATTTACAACTCTAGCTTCTTTTATAGCAGCTAATGCTTTATCATTTTCACCTTGACTAAGGTAAATTAAAGCAATATTCTTTGTTATTTCTGCTGTTTTGGATTCTGTTTGTCTTTCCCCTGGAGAGATATGCGTTTTTAACTTATTAACATAAAGATCTCTTGTCGCTTTATCTAAAATTTCTTCCTTTCCACTATCCTTATTAACCGCATAATACTGTGTTTCAACACCGGTATACCCTAAATCTTTTAATTTCAAATAATGCGTTAATGCTAAATCGTAATTTTGAGCACTTATAGCACTTACTGCTGCATAATAAAGATAGGATTGATCATCTGCTACATTATATAAATTAGCAAAAGCTAAAGCAGCTTCATCAAATTTATTTATCTTATACAGGTCATTAGCCTTAGTTAATAAATCATTTTGCATTAATTGTTTTAACTCTGAAACGTCACTCGTATAGATCCCGCTTGGTATTAATTTCAAGCTTTCAACAGCTACCATAACATCTTCATTAGTACCTGCTCCATTTGCAAAAAAAGCCTTCCCTTTATTAAGGTAGTACTTTGCCTTCATTTTCTTATCCATAGAACCAAGCATAGATTCTAATTTAGTCACATTTACTTTAGCTTCAGCATAGTTATTATTTCTAACTGCTTTTTCTAGTGTTTTTAACTCTTTCCTTTGTCCAAAAGACGATAAGGTCACTATTAACGCCAAAGCTAAAATTATTTGTTTTTTCATTGTTTTTGTTTTTGTGTCCCTCTTAATTAACAGGGAGATTTAATTCATTAATTATTATTAGTTTATTCATCTTCGTTAGTAGCAAGAGTCGTGCCACTGCTTGTTTCTGTTATATCTGTGCTTTCTTCACCTTCCATCTCAGCTTCCATTTCTTCATCGTCTTCATGCATTACTTTCGCTACAGCTGCAATCGAGTCCTTTCCTTTAAGGTTTATTAATTTTACCCCTTGCGTTGCTCTTCCCATTACTCTTAGATCTGCTACAGCTAACCTTATAGCGACACCAGATTTATTAATAATCATTAGATCATCATCATCAGTTACATTCTTAATAGACACTAAGTTACCTGTTTTTTCTGTAATAGAGATCGTTTTTACTCCTTTTCCACCACGATTAGTTATACGGTAGTCCTCTAGACTCGATCGTTTACCATATCCGTTTTCAGACACAACTAGTACATTACTCTCCATATCATCAACAGCAATCATTCCAATAACTTCATCTTTTTCATGCTGTAATGTAATCCCACGAACACCAGATGCGCCACGTCCCATTGGTCGTGTTTTCGCTTCTTCAAAACGAATAGCTTTACCTGATTTTAAGGCCAACATTACTTGACTATTTCCTGTCGTTAATTTAGCTTCTAACAACACATCATCTTCCTTAATTGTAATAGCATTAATACCATTAGTTCTTGGTCTAGAATATTGCTCTAAAGATGTTTTCTTTACTTGGCCATTTTTGGTTGCCATAATAACATATTGGCTATTAATGTAATCTTCATCTTTTAAATCTTGAGTACAAATAAAAGCCATCACTTTATCATCTTGCTCAATATTAATCAAATTCTGTATTGCTCTACCTTTAGACGTTTTACTACCTTCTGGTATTTCATAAACACGCATCCAAAAACACTTCCCTTTTTGAGTAAAAAATAGCATATATTGATGATTTGTCCCAACAAATAAATGTTCTAAGAAATCCTCATTACGAGTTGTAGATGCCTTTTGTCCAACACCGCCTCTATGCTGTGTTTTATATTCTGTAAGAGAGGTACGTTTAATGTAACCTGCATGAGAAATAGTAATAACCACTTTCTCATCTGGAATCATATCTTCAATACTTAAATCTCCTCCAGCATATTCAATATTAGAACGACGTGCATCACCATATTTATCTTTTACAACATTAAGCTCGTCTTTAATGATTTGCATACGACGTTCTTTTTTATCCAGAATGTCTTTCAAATCAATTATCGTCTTCATTATCTCCTCATACTCCGCACGTAACTTATCTTGTTCCAGTCCTGTTAATTGACGCAAACGCATCTCTACTATCGCTTTCGCCTGTATTTCAGACAACTTAAAGCGTTCGATTAAATTAGTCCGTGCTTGATCGGCATTAGAAGAAGCTCTAATTATTTTAATAACTTCATCTATATTATCTGAAGCTATAATTAACCCTTCTAGTATATGTGCTCTTTCTTCTGCTTTACGCAATTCGTATGTTGTTCGTCTTACAACAACTTCATGCCTATGCTCTACAAAATGATAAATCAGTTCTTTTAAATTTAACAACTCTGGGCGTCCATTAACTAACGCAATATTATTAACACTAAAAGAAGATTGTAAAGCCGTATATTTAAATAATTTATTTAATACGATATTTGGAATGGCGTCTCGTTTTAAAACATAAACAATACGCATCCCATTTCTATCGGACTCATCTCTAATAGTAGAAATGCCTTCTAATTTCTTATCATTTATCAAGTCTGCAGTCTTTTTAATCATATCTGCTTTATTAACTTGATAAGGGATCTCTTCTACAATAATACACTCACGACCATTAACCTCCTCGATATTGGCCTTACCGCGCATTACAATGCGCCCTCGTCCAGTATGAAATGCTTCTTTTACACCATCGTAACCATAAATAATCCCACCTGTTGGAAAATCGGGTGCTTTAATATGCTGTATCAACTCATCAATTTCAATAGCGTTATTATCGATATAAGCAATTGTACCGTTTACAACTTCTGTTAAATTATGCGGCGGCATGTTTGTTGCCATACCTACAGCAATACCAGAGGCTCCATTAACTAAAAGCCCAGGGATACGCGTTGGAAGTACTGTTGGTTCTTCTAAAGTATCATCAAAGTTTAACTTATGATCTACGGTCTCTTTGTCTATATCTGCCAGCATATCTTCCGATATTTTACGCATACGTGCTTCTGTATAACGCATTGCTGCTGGACTATCACCATCTATAGAACCAAAGTTCCCTTGCCCATCTACTAACATATAGCGCAAACTCCATTCTTGAGCCATACGCACCATTGCATCGTAAACCGAACTATCACCATGTGGGTGATACTTTCCTAAAACCTCTCCAACTATTCTAGCAGACTTCTTATGCGCACTACTAGCTCTAACACCTAACTCATGCATACCATAAAGTACACGTCTATGAACAGGCTTTAAACCATCTCTCACATCTGGAAGTGCACGTGACACAATGACTGACATTGAATAATCAATGTAAGCCGATTTCATTTCATCTTCAATATTAATGGGGATAAGTTTTTCTCCTTCTGCCATATATAATATAATTAAGTTTTTATCAGTATTTCAAAAACGTGCTAATATAACGATTCCATTAGTCATAGCAGCGTTTAAACATTACTTTTTAAGAGTTTTTATTAACAATTTAAAACACTTATTCATCAAGGCAGTTATCTGTCAAAATATTTTCTTTTATAAAGTTTTTTTTGTCTCTTAGCTGAATTCATATTATTTAAGGAATAGTTTTTGCGATTGGTAATATGATTTAGTAATTTTAATCCTGAAACGATAATAAACATATGGATGATAATTTTTCACCAAGAGTTAAAGATGTAATTGCTTATAGTAAAGAAGAAGCTTTACGCTTAGGTCATGACTTTATTGGAACCGAACACTTAATGCTTGGTTTATTAAGAGATGGTAATGGAAAAGCTATTAATATATTAAATGCTTTAGATATAGATTTAAATCATTTAAGACGCAAAGTTGAAATATTAAGCCCCGCTAACCCCAATATAACGATAACTTCAAACGAAAAAAAGAACTTACATTTAACTAGACAAGCAGAGCGTGCTTTGAAAACTACTTTTTTAGAAGCCAAACTATTTCAGAGCTCATCTATCAATACCGCACATTTACTCTTGTGTATTTTAAGAAACGAAAACGACCCTACGACTAAACTTTTAAACAAGTTAAAAGTAGATTACGACAATGTAAAAGAACAATTTAAGTCTATGATTACAAGCGACGATAGTTTTATAGAACCCAAAGCAGAATCATTTCAAGATGATCACTCGACTCCTAATGAAGGTAATGAATCTAAAGATATTTTCAATACCCCTTCCAACAAAGGAAACAAAAAGTCTAAAACCCCCGTTTTAGATAATTTTGGACGAGATCTTACTGCAATGGCTGAAGAAGGAAAACTTGACCCTGTAGTAGGGCGAGAAAAAGAAATTGAACGCGTGTCTCAGATCCTGAGTAGACGTAAAAAGAACAACCCGCTTCTAATTGGGGAACCTGGTGTTGGTAAATCTGCCATCGCTGAAGGACTTGCCAATAGAATTGTTAAGCGTAAAGTCTCACGTATTTTATTTAATAAACGCGTTGTGACTTTAGATTTGGCAAGCTTAGTAGCTGGTACAAAGTACAGAGGTCAATTTGAAGAGCGCATGAAAGCTGTAATGAATGAACTCGAAAAAAATGACGATGTTATTTTATTTATAGATGAAATTCATACCATTGTAGGTGCTGGCGGTGCAACAGGAAGTTTAGATGCCTCCAACATGTTTAAACCAGCTCTAGCACGCGGAGAAATACAAGCTATAGGAGCAACTACTTTAGATGAATACAGACAATACATAGAAAAAGACGGCGCTTTAGAACGTCGTTTTCAAAAAGTAATTGTAGAACCCACTACGGTAGAAGAAACTATAGAAATACTAAATAACATAAAAAGTAAATACGAAGACCACCATAATGTAGAATACACAGACGAAGCCATTGAAGCTTGCGTTAAGTTAACCAATCGCTATATGACAGAGCGCTTTCTACCAGACAAAGCAATAGACGCCTTAGATGAAGCTGGTTCTCGCGTACATATTACAAATATTGATGTTCCTAAACAAATTATAGAATTAGAGAAAAAATTAGAAGACGTAAAGCTTACAAAAAACTCTGTAGTTAAGAAACAAAAATATGAAGAAGCAGCAAAGCTTAGAGATGATGAAAAACGCATAGAAAAAGAACTTGCAGTTGCCCAAGAAAAATGGGAAGAAGACACCAAATTACATAAAGAAGTTGTAACGGAAGACAATGTTGCCGATGTTGTTTCTATGATGACTGGTATTCCTGTGAATAGAATCGCACAAAAAGAAAGCAATAAATTAGCAGAATTACCACAATTAATACAAGGTAAAGTGATTGGCCAAGATGAGGCCGTTAGTAAAGTTGTAAAGGCTATTCAGCGTAATCGTGCTGGGCTTAAAGACCCTAACAAACCCATTGGCTCTTTTATATTTTTAGGACAAACAGGTGTAGGAAAAACACAATTAGCTAAAGTCTTATCTCGAGAGCTATTTGATAGTGAAGAATCGCTAGTAAGAATAGATATGAGTGAATATATGGAAAAATTTGCCATTTCTCGCTTAATTGGGGCCCCTCCAGGATACGTTGGTTACGAAGAAGGCGGACAATTAACAGAAAAGGTGAGACGCAAACCATACGCTGTTATTCTTTTAGATGAAATTGAAAAAGCGCATCCTGATGTTTTTAATATGCTACTTCAAGTATTAGATGATGGCTACCTAACAGACAGCTTAGGACGTAAAATAGACTTTAGAAATACCATAATAATTATGACTTCTAACATTGGTGCTCGTAAATTAAAAGACTTTGGTACAGGCATTGGCTTTGGTACAGCATCACAAAAATCGCAAGAAGATGCCAACGCAAGAGCAGTTATTCAAAACGCATTAAAGAAATCATTTGCGCCTGAGTTTTTAAACCGAATAGACGATGTTGTAGTATTTAATTCTTTAGAAAAAGACGACATACATAAAATTATAGACATTGAGCTTGACAAACTTTTATCGCGTATTAAAGATTTAGGATACATACTTAAGCTAACTAAAGCTGCAAAAGATTACATTGCAGACAAAGGCTTTGATAAGCAATACGGTGCGAGACCTTTAAAGCGCGCTATTCAAAAATATATTGAAGACGCCTTGGCTGAAGAAATAATAACGTCTCATGTTCAAGAAGGCGATAAAATTATTATGGACCTAAACAAAAAGAATAATGAAATAACTATTAAAATAGAAAAAGCAGAAAAACCTGCCGAATCATAAAAAAGCACCTTTAAAGAGGTATTACAAAAGTGTAATACCTCTTTAAAATATAACCATACATTATCCCCTACTAAATGTATAAAAAAATAAATCCCCCCTTTTCCTCTATAGAGATAACTAAAAATATCTTTTTTTTAACAAACAACAAAGGTATTTACAAGTGTACTCAAACCCCAATCTCAACAAGTCTGTTTCCATCCAATAGCTACAGAAACTTCGACAATAAATTGTATTTAAATTCTTATTCCCCTCTAATAATAAAATACAATTCTACAATAAAAGACCGCACAAGCCCGCCTTAATAAACCTAGAGCTCCATTTTTATTGAAAAGACAAAAACTTTTAATTCTATGACAATCATAATAGAAATACGTTTTTTTTGATCCATTCCAATACAAAACCGATAGAAGCTTTTTAAAATCACCGTCTTACAACCAAAACCAACCTCCTATGACTACTCAATTAAACCTCTCTTTTTGTTCTTTAAAAATATACAATAATATCGTTGTCGCCAAAATTAACGAAGGTACGTCATTAACTCAAAGACTAATAAATGAAATGGTAGACATAATCGTTCCTTATTTTCAAGGAAAGCCTTTTGTTTATATAACTCACAGAATACATTCTTATTCCGTAGACCCTACAGTATATTTATCGGTTTCAAAAATCAAAAATCTTAAAGGCTTTGCAGTCGTTTCAACCAACTATATGTCCATAAGCACAACACATATTGAAAAGATGTTTTTAAAAAAGCCTTTTGAAGTATTTTCTAAATTAGAAGACAGCTTTCTTTGGGCTAATAAGCTTTTAAAAAATGAATATAAAATGAATAAACGTTAAACAGCTGTTTAACGTTTATTACAAATCTTCATCTAAATACAGTAACAATAGCCAACACATATTAAACTTAAAATCAAAGCCTAACACCATAGCAAACACCTTCTTTAGCCCTCTTTTCACTTAGGCTATTTCAACAGCTTCTATAGTTAAATTTCTTATAAACGCGATTGAGTTTTCTATATCATTATGCATAACGCGATCTTCCTCTACGAAAGAAACATCCTTTCTATAAGACTGTAAAAAGGACTCAATAAACGCACTAGATTTTAAAGGTTTTCTAAATTGTAGTGCCTGCGATGCATTATATAGTTCTATTGCCAAAATACGTTCTACATTATCCACCAATGCATAAGCTTGAGTTGCTGCATTTGCGCCCATACTTACATGATCCTCCTGTCCATTACTAGACACAATACTATCAATACTAGCAGGCGTAGCCAACTGTTTATTAGCGCTTACAATACTTGCTGCTGTATATTGCGGAATCATAAATCCAGAATTTAAACCGGGATTATTAACCAAAAAGGCAGGCAAGCCTCTTAATCCTGAAATTAATTGAAAAACGCGACGTTCTGAAATATTCCCTATTTCTGCCATTGCGATTTTCAAATAATCGAGAGCAAGTGCTAAAGGCTGGCCATGAAAATTTCCTCCTGAAATAATTTCATCGTCCTTAGAAAAAATATTAGGATTATCGGTTACTGAATTTATTTCCGTTTTAAATGTCTTCAAAACAAAAGACAAGGTATCTTTTGTAGCACCATGCACTTGAGGAATACATCTGAAAGAATATGGATCTTGAACATGTTGTTTTGCCTGTTCAATAATTTCACTTCCTTCTAAAAACTCACGAATACGAGCGGCTGTTTTAAGCTGTCCGTTGTGGGGGCGCGCTAAATGTATCAACTCATTAAAAGGCTCTATTCTACCGTCGAAAGCATCTATAGAAATACTTCCTATTAAATCTGCTAAATAAGATAGCTTAAAACTTTTTAACAGCAAATATACCCCATAGGCACTCATAAACTGAGTTCCATTGAGTAAAGCCAGCCCTTCTTTAGATTTCAGTGTTATAGGCTCCCAATTAAATTCCTTTAATAGTTCTTCCCCAGAAATAACTGTGCCCTTATAATTCACTTCTCCTTTTCCTATTAACGGCAAAGATAAATGTGCTAGAGGCGCTAAATCTCCAGAAGCTCCTAAGGATCCTTTTGTGTAAACAACAGGCAGAATATCATTATTATAAAACGCTAGTAAACGTTCCACCGTTTTTAACTGGCATCCTGAGTGTCCATAACTTAACGATTGAATTTTAAACAATAGCATTAATTTAACAATAGCCTGAGGCACCTCTTCACCTGTACCACAAGCATGAGACATCATCAAATTCTCTTGAAGTTTGGTAAGGTTCTCCTTAGAAATTTTCACATTATACAAAGAGCCAAACCCTGTATTTATACCATAAATAGGACTATCTTCAGTCTTTAACTTTTTATCCAAATAATCACGACAATCACTAATACGACTTTTTGCATCTTCAGATAGCTGCAATTGCTTTTGTTCAGAAATAATGGTTTGAACTGTTGTTAGTTCTAAAATTTGATTTGATATATAATGTACAAGATTCATATAATAATATTAAAGTCCGCCAAAAATCTACATTCAACATATAATATCCAAGTTAAATGTTAATAATTAAGGAAAAAGTTGAAAAACAATATTAAACTATTATTTTTGGTAAAATTAAAATTTTTAAAATGAAGAAACTAATATTCGGTTTATCTGCTTTGGCTATTATGGCATGTAAACAAGAATCTAAAGTAAACTATGCCCTATTATCTGGTAAGTTAAACAAAACCAAAGCCAAAAAAGCCGCTATTGAAGGTTTTAACTTCAACCAAGACCTTGCTATAGGTATTGATGGTAAATTTTCCGACACTCTTAAAATAACCGAAAACGGATTTTACACCCTCACAATAGGAAGAAATAGAGCTAATTTATATATTAAATCGGGAGACAACCTCGTTGTAGGCATAGACTCTCTCGGATTTAATTTTTCTGGCCCTGGCGCTGTTGAAAACAATTACTTAGCTGCCAAGTCGCATAACTCAAGAAAACGCAAAGGTGCTTCTCCTAAATTTTACGCTTTAGATGAAGTAAGCTTTAAAGCAAAGGTTAACGAGATTGAAGAAAGTAACAAAGCAGCCTTAAAAAAAACTGAAGGTATTGATGATACTTTTACAGAAAACGAGTTAAAAAACCTTAAGTATGATTCTTATCTTATCTTAAATGACTACGGTAATGCTCACGCTTACTTTACAAAAAATGATAGTTTTAAACCTTCTGAAAATTTTCTCCCTAAAGCATTAAAAGAATTAGCTTATGATAATGCAGATGCTTTCAAAAATTCACAAGCATACCAGCAACTTGCTTTTAATAATGTGATGAACCCTATTTTTGAAGGTTTGGATGATTTCAATACTTTAACACCACAAGATTTAAAAGCTGTTAGTAGCATTAAAATTCCTGAATTAAAAAATCAAATCGTTGAGTATTTAGGAAAAATAGCCTTATCCCCAGCCAATTCAAATCTAACAGAATTGTACACGTTTTTAAATGACAATACAACAGACGAAAAACTAAAAACGGATTTAAAGGTTAATTATGAAAAAGTTAAAGACCTAATAAAAGGAAAACCTTCACCAACTTTTGCAAACTACGAAAACCATAAAGGAGGAACGACGTCTCTAGAAGATTTAAAAGGACAGTATGTTTATGTAGACGTTTGGGCAACTTGGTGTGGCCCTTGTAAAGCAGAAATCCCGTCTCTAAAAAAAATAGAGCAAGAATATCACGGAAAAAATATAGCGTTTGTTAGTACTTCTGTAGATACAGCTAATGCTCATCAAAAGTGGGTTGATATGGTAAACAATGAGCAGTTAGGAGGCATTCAATTAATTGCTGACAAAGACTGGAAGTCTCAATTTATTGTAGATTATGGTATTAACAGCATTCCTAGATTCATTTTAATTGACCCAACAGGTAACATTGTTAGCGCAGATGCACCAAGACCTAGTGACCCTAAATTAAAAGAGTTACTAAATTCTTTAGAAATTTAATATTTTTTTAAAAAACACAAAAAAAAAAGCGAACTAAAAAAGTTCGCTTTTTTTTGTGCTTTTTTCCCTCTAACCTTCTTCTTCAGTTGCTTCTTCAACTTCTGGTTGTTCTGGTTGTTCTGGTTGTTTAAATAAATCGAGGTAAGCTACCGCTACACCACCCACAATATGGCTAGCAATTAAACTTTGATAACCATAATCTTCTATAAGCAAATCTGCAGATTTGCCATGTAAATACACACCAAATATAGCTGCTTCTATAGGCGCATAACCTTGTGAAACTAACCCTGTAATCATCCCTGTTAAAACATCACCCGTACCTGCTGTAGCTAACCCAGGGTTTCCTGTTGCATTTACATAAAGTTTATCATTAAAAACAGAAATAGTATTTCCCCCTTTAATAACAACAATTATATCGTATTGTTTAGAAAACGCTTTTGTTTTTTCTAATTTATCAAAATCATCTTCCCATGTCCCGATAAGACGCTCCAATTCTTTAGGGTGTGGTGTTAAAATAGTTTGTTTAGGCAATAATTTAAGTAAATCTTTCTTTTTAGATAAAATATTTAAACCGTCTGCATCTACAACCAAAGGTGTTTTGTTTTGTTTTAAAAAAGCCTCAAACGCTGCTATCGTTTTTTCATCTGTCCCTACTCCTACTCCAAAAGCAATTACAGTTGGCGCTATATCAAAATTAATATCCGTTATTTTTTCTTCATCTACATCTGTAATCACCATAGCTTCTGGAAAAGCCGTTTGTAATACAGTATAACCACATTTCGGAATATAAGCCGTTACCATACCTGCACCAACAGATAATGTGGCCCGACTTGCGAGTGTTACAGCACCTATTTTACCATAACTTCCACCAATAATAAGACTATGACCAAAAGTACCTTTATTTGAAAACTTATCTCTCGGTTTGTACATTGACAACACCTCATTTTTCCCAATTAAATCAGCTTCAGTTACTGTTGCATACAAAAACTCTTGATCTATACCTATATCTACAACTTCCCATTGCGCTGTGTATTTTGCTGTTTCTGGTAAAAAGAAAACTAATTTTGGTGTTTGAAAACTTAGTGTATATCCTGCTGTTACAATTGCTTCAGGATCATTCGATAATTTGTCTGTATATAATCCCGATGGAACATCTATAGATAAAGTATAAGCTTTAGAAGTTCTAAAATGATTAAATAACCCTTTTACCCAATCACTAATTGGACGATTAATTCCTATACCAAAAATAGCATCTACAATAATATCATTGGCATCTATTGCAGGAAAATCTTCAGAACAGTTTAAAAGTACAGGCCATTCTTTGGTCACATTTTTAATACGGTCATAGTTAATTAAGAAGTCTTTAGATCGCTTATCACTACAATTCACGATAAAGGTTTTAACGTTATACCCATGTGTTATTAGGTGCCTTGCAACGACCAAACCATCACCTCCATTATTTCCTATGCCACAAAAAATTTGAATAGGGACTTGCGCCCCTTGCATCCTCATATGTAACCAGTTAAAAATTTGTATCCCAGCACGTTCCATAAGATCGGTAGACGATATGTTTTGTTTTTCAGCAGTAAGTTTATCTCCTGCATATATTTGTTCTTTCGAGAATATCTTCATATTAATTTTCCGTAATAACGGGAGGTCGTTAGATTAAACATTACATAACTCTTAAAGCGCTAAAATTTCGAGCTTTAAAATAGCTTAGGAGTTATATTCTAAATTTTATTATTTGCGTAAAAATAATACTTTACTAAGCATTCTCTCATAAAAAAAGGATAACAAAACTCAAATAGTAATTATGAGCATTACTATATTTACAAAAACTAACGCAACGCCACTTTTATATTCTGTTTATCGTTATTAGCATCCCATAATCATTTATCCTATTTTTATGTAAAAACGTTGTTTTAATTATTTTCCTTCAGAACAGCCCCTTTGTTTTGTTGTTAAAGGCAAAAATGCATCTTAAATAAAAAACAGCTATTAACATGTAAAACAAGTAGCATTTTAAAATTATACAAAACCTCTCCTCCAAGTTGATTTAATCGGTATCGATACTATTAGAAAAACTTTATTTATAGCCAGAAAAATGGAAATCAAGCTTAATGTAAATAATATTATTACCTTTTCTTTAACAAAAGAAAATCTTGAGAGTGATAAAATTAACGTCTTCTATGAACCATTAATTACAAATAAAGCCTTCATTAAAAGTTTATATACCATGGCAAAAGCTAAAGTTCGTTATTTAAAACACATTCCTAAAGAACGTTCTTTCTATAATTTAAAAGACAATATTATTATGTTTTACACACAGCGTTACCCAAAACAACACATAATTATTAAGCGAACTGGATATAGGCAGGTGTTATTAAGAAAAGGAAACAACTAAATCTCCTTGCTCCTTCACTTTATTTAATTACATTTCGTATTCAAAAACACTAACCATCCGCTATGAATCTACCGCTTAATTGTTCTGTTAAGTATCTCGATAATTTTTTAAGCAAAGAAGAAGCTTCAGAGCTATACACTACATTAATTAACGAATACCATATAAACACATCGCGTTTAATTATTGAACATAATAACAAAAAACTAGTCACCGATAGTTTTAAAATATTATTTACAACAGAAAGACTTTTACTGGCAAAGAGTCACCCCAAAAGCCTTGATGGAAAAATCTATATTTGGTCTGGAGTAATGGCTAAATTAAAAACTAAAGTTGAACAGCTATTAAATAAAAAATTTGATCTTGCTATGTGTCTTTACTATCCTGATGGTAATTATTTTGCGCCGTATCATTTCGATCAACAAACATCTGGTTACAATACTATTTTACCTTCTATTAGCCTTGGTGAAGTTCGGGAATTCCGATTTAGAAATAATGAGACTCAAAAAGAATACTCCTTAGCCTTAACCAATGGAAGTTTATTAATTATGGGAGCACATTGTCAAAATAGGTATATGCATAGCTTACCTAAAAATCCTAAGTATAAAAATGGAAGAATAAACATCACGTTTAGAGAACTTGGTTTTCAATAAAAAACACACTAGATTTAGCTTTTCATAATTAAAGAATAATTCTTTATTCCAGCGGATATAAAAAGGAGTCTAACACTCTAAATTTAAGTTCTTTTTTATCATTTAACTCGTAGTTAATAAACATTTCTCCACTAAATTGACCGTCTGTAAAATCTGCTAAAATCCATTTGTGGTTAATAATTCTTAAACTATTAATTTGCATTCGATTACCTTCACTAGAGGCATAGGGTACTAATGGGTGTTGTCCGTTGGCCTCATTAAGTGCATATAATTCATCTTTAACAATAGGCAATAAATCATCAACTCTATAGCCTTCGCTCAAAAAATAAGTAATTGCTGGTTCATTTCCGTCTATAGAAAACAAAGACAATTCATCGATCTTATCATTTAAAACTATTATGGAATCATTCAGCGTTTTAATTTGCGCTTTATAATTAGTTATTTTCTCTTTATAATTAGCCACTTTTTTATTACTGTCATCAAAAATACTTTTAGAATTCATAAACTGAAATAATAGAAGCAGTAGTGAAAAAATAAACAGATACATGAAAATTCTATTCTTCATAAAACAATATTTTGGGAGTAATTTTTAATAATTAATAATAAGCGGTAAATATAAATAATCTATAAGTAGATTATAAAAAAACAATAGATAAAAAGAAAAAGACTCTAAAAAATCACACTTTTAAGGTTAATCTGTCATACGCTAAAAAAACATTTTCAGGAAGTTTTTGTTGTACTTCATCATGAAAGCCCAACATATGACTTATGTGGGTTAAATAAGCCCGCTTGGGTTTTAGTTTAGAAATAACCGCCAATGCTTCTTCTAAATTAAAATGTGAAATATGTTCTTCTTCTCTTAATGCATTAAGTATTAATACGTCCAACCCTTTTAATTTCTGCAACTCGGTTTCGGCAATAGTTTTCATGTCTGTTAAGTAAGCCAAATTATGGAATCTAAATCCGAAAACCTGAAGTTTATTATGAAAACCTTCTATAGGAATAACCTCCATTTTTTTTAACTTAAAGGCCTTATTTTTAATCTCATTTTGAATAACACTTGGAGCACCAGGATACTTATTTTCTGTAGTAAAAATATAATCAAAACGTTTTTGTAACTCTTTTAAAACACGCTTATGAGCGTAAATAGGAATGTCGCCTTGCTTAAAGAAGAACGGTCTAATGTCGTCTAACCCTGCAGTATGATCGGCATGTTCATGTGTAAATAAAATGCCATCAATTTTATCACATTTCTCACGAAGCATTTGTTGCCTAAAATCTGGGCCGCAATCAATTATATAGCTATAATCCTCCCATTCTATTAAAACAGAAACACGAAGCCGTTTATCTTTTAAGTTTTCACTTAAACAAACGGGATGATTGCTTCCTATAACTGGAATGCCTTGAGAAGTTCCTGTGCCTAAAAAAGTTATTTTCAAAAGTTAGATGTTTTCTCACAAAAATAGATTATTTTTTTTGTTTACTATAGTAATTTGATACCTTTGTAAGAGTAAACTATTGCCTATTGCACTATGAAAATCAAGCTAAAAGGAGACAAGAACATTGAAAGCATCCCTTCATTAAAAGATAAAGCCTTACGGATTAATCTAAACGAAAATATCTACGGAACATTTTCAGAAATTGGAGCTGGTCAAGAAACAGTACGTCAGTTTTTTAGAGCTGGTGGTGCATCAGGAACTATTGCGAAAGCAATGTCTGCTTATGATAAAGACTTTAGTGATGCTGTTTATGGTATAGAATCGGACAAACGCTATGTTACAGAATCTCGATTACGTAAAATGTTGGATCATGAGATGAGTCTTATGGAGCAGCGTATTACGCGAGACAAGCACCCTAATAAAATATTTTTTAGCTATGCTAATACAGTAGCCACAATTGATTTCGCCAAAAAATTTAAAGGCCATGGTTGGGTTGGTATAAAGTATCAAGTAGAAGCCGACCAAGAAGAATATAATGAAATTGTTTTACACATTCGCTTTAGAGAGAATGATGCCCGCTTACAGCAAGAAACATTAGGTAAATTAGGAACAAATCTTGTTTACGGTGCTTTTTATAAATATAAAGAACCTAAAAAATTACTCCGGTATCTATATGACCATTTAGACAAAGATCAATTAGAAATTGATACAATTAATTTCTCTGGTCCTATTTTTGCTAATGTTGACAATCGTTTAATGAGTTTACAACTTGTTAAAAATGAAATGACAGATGCTATAATGTTTGCACCTGATGGTAATAATGTTTTACCAGCAAGAGTTTTATATAAAAAGAATATACTGGCACTTCGCGGTAGTTTTAGACCTGTTACCAAGGTAAATATGGATATGTATAAGAAATCTTATGACATGTTTATTAAAGAAAACAAGGTGGATGAAACAAAAACTCAGGTTATCTTCGAAATCACATTATCTAACTTACGAGCAGAAGGGGAAATTGATGAGCAAGATTTTATGGATCGTGCACGTTTACTTTGCTCTTTAGGTCAAACCGTTTTAATTTCCAATTTCCAGGAGTATTATAGACTTGTAGAATATTTCTCTTTGTATTCTAAGGCTAGAATGGGACTAGCAATGGGTGTGAACAATCTTGTAGATATTTTCGATGAAAAATATTATCGCCATTTAAGTGGTGGTATTTTAGAGGCTTTTGGAAAATTATTTTTCAAAGATTTACGTGTTTACCTTTATCCTATGGAGAATAACAATGGAGAATATACCACGAGCGACAATTTAAAAGTACACCCTAGAATGAAGGAATTGTATAAATTCTTCAAATATAACGGTAAGGTTGTAGATATCGCAGATATTGACCCTTCTACCTTAAGTGTTTTCTCTCGTAAAGTCCTTAAAATGATTTCTAATAATGAAGATGGATGGCAAAAAATGCTCCCTAAAGGAGTTGCCGATCTAATTATGGAACAATCGCTATTTGGTTACGAAACAGAAGAAGTCTCTCATAAATAAAAAGCATACCAAAACAATAGTGCTTCAATGGTAATTTTGAGGCACTTTTATATTCTTTTTAATCTAATTAAGTATTAAGGCTTTATTCCTATTACTTCATTATATTTAAACACATTCTATATTATTGGCAGATATTTCCCTACGTAAATATTTAATTTGATCTCCATTAAAATAATGTCCGTTTTTATAAACCGCTTCTATAACTCTAGATAATTCTTCTGGATTTATATCTTTAGAAAGGTATGCATTACAATTCAGTCTTAATATTTGCATCATAAGTGATTCATTATACGTACTTGACATCACAATTATTTTTAAAGCACTATTGTACTTTGAAATTTTACGTAATATACTCAATCCTAAATCATTGCTATTTACATTTACATCCAACAAAACAACATCTGGTAAAACTGTTGTATTGTCCATATATTTAAAAAAATGAGCTTCAGTATTGGCAATACACATAACATCTATATGATTAGACCTTTCAAAGTAATCGCTTAATAAGTAGGATACTAGCACATCTTCATCTACAACAGCTAGTTTAATGGGGTTCTTTTTTATTTTCATTTTCTAATTATAATTTATTGATAAGTGTCACACACCTACCTCTCTTTATTTTAAATTTTATTTTTCTTTCAATACGCTTTAAGCAATCTTTAATTAGTTACCTAAAAGAAATACTGTCTATCCTAACCAACCTTCACGATCCAAACTACGGTATTGTATCGCTTCACTAATATGCATCCCTTGAATCTGATCCTCTCCTTCTAAATCTGCTATGGTTCTCGACACTTTTAAAATACGGTCGTATGCTCTTGCAGACAGATTTAATCTTTCCATAGCTGTTTTTAAAAGCGACATAGAAGCGTTATCTAATTTACAGCATGTTCTTATCTGCTTTGTATTCATTTGTGCATTATAATGCACCGTTTTAGATGCTATAAATCGTTGAGATTGTATTTCCCTTGCTCTTGTTACACGTTTTCTAATAGCTACAGAAGACTCTGCCTTTTGGTTATCACTTAACTTCTCAAAAGGCACTGGCGTGACTTCTATATGAATATCTATTCGATCTAATAAAGGTCCAGACACCTTACTTAAATAGCGTTGCATTTCTGCCGGACTAGAGGTTATTGGAGAACTGGGATCATTAAAATACCCGCTTGGACTAGGATTCATACTGGCCACAAGCATAAATGATGATGGATAGGTCACCGTAAATTTTGCTCTAGAAATAGTGACCTCACGGTCTTCTAAAGGTTGTCGCATTACTTCTAATACTTCACGTTTAAATTCTGGTAATTCATCTAAAAACAAAACACCGTTATGAGACAATGAAATTTCTCCTGGTTGCGGGTAGCTACCGCCACCAACCAGAGCTACATTAGAAATTGTATGGTGAGGGCTTCTAAATGGGCGTTGAGCCATAATACCCGCATTGGACTTTAGACGCCCTACAACGCTATGTATTTTTGTTGTTTCTAAAGCTTCATTTAAAGTCATAGGTGGCAAAATACTTGGTAGTCGTTTAGCTAGCATTGTTTTTCCTGCTCCTGGAGGTCCTATTAAAATAATATTATGCCCGCCTGCAGCTGCAATTTCCATACAACGCTTAATACTCTCTTGTCCTTTTACATCACTAAAATCAAATTCTGGAAAGTTCAAACTTTTAGAAAATTCTTCCTTCGTATTTATTACCGTTTGCGTTAAGGTACTTCTTTTATTAAAAAAATCGATAACCTGCTTTATGTTATCTACTCCATAAACCTCTAACCCACTTACTATAGCAGCTTCCTTGGCGTTTTGACTCGGCAATATAAAACCTTTAAAATCTTCCTCTAAAGCTTTTATAGCTATAGGTAAAGCACCTTTAATTGGTTGTAGACTACCATCTAAAGACAATTCCCCCATAATAAGATAGTCTTCCAAACGTTCAGCTTGTATTTGTTTAGAAGCCACCAATATACCAATGGCTAAAGTCAAATCGTAGGCACTCCCCTCCTTTCGCAAATCGGCAGGTGCCATATTTATGGTAATCTTTTTTCCTGGAATTTTATACCCATTATTTTGTAATGCTGCTGCTATACGGTAATTACTTTCTTTTATGGCATTATCTGGAAGTCCTACGAGGTGATACCCAATCCCTGAGTCGACATTCACTTCTACTATTATGGTGGTTGCTTCTACACCAAAAACAGCACTTCCAAAGACCTTTTTGAGCATACAATAATTTGATTTCCTTAAAAGTAGGAAAAATGATTGTAACAAAAAACCTTTTAAGAGGTGAATTTTCTTGTTTAGTTAGTGTTTATAATTAAAATGACTTATTATTTTATATTTTTTTTTCAACAGTTGATATTCTAAGACGTAGCTCTATTACAACTGGTAGCGGTAAATAAAAACGAGTTGGTAGCGTTTAATTAACATAGTATTTAGCACCTCTCAAATTACGATGTAAGATTACAGCGAAGTTTCAACTATAAAGTCAGTACTATCTCTTTTTAAAGCTTAATAGCTGCTATCCTCCACTTTCCTTCTATTTCTTCTCTGTAATGCTAGTATTCCCTGTTTCTTTTTTTCTTGTAGTCATTGCAACAATTTGCTCTGTAATTTTAATCCAAAAAGGACTAATAATAAGTGTTAATGAGATCAAACTTATGGTAAATTTATAACCATATTCTTCTATAATACCTAAACTTAGCGCAGAGGAACTTAATAAAAAACTAAGCTCCCCTATTTGAGCTAGGAACGCCCCTCCAATTATTGCCTCCTTCCAATTAGTAGAAAAGATGCGAAGCACGATCGTATTTAAAAAATGATTCGTTAAATACACAAACACCATAACAATAAGTATTCCTGTTACATTTTCTACTATAAAGTTAATATCTATTTGTAATCCTACACTAATAAAAAATAAAGACACAAAAAGCACTCTAAAAGAATGCAAGGTATTGTGTATCCATCCAGAGTCTTTAGAGGCATTAATAATCATACCACCTACAAAGGCTCCTAACGCTGCTGAAAGGCCAAAAAGTATGGTAAACAATGCTCCTCCAAAACACAACAATATCGCACTAAAAACCTGCAGCTCATGATCTTTAGAAAACAGACTCCCAAAAGGCATTTTTATGGCACCTTTAATATAAATATAAACAAGAACTCCAACAATAAGTACAGCCCCAGCAATCATTAACAACACACTTTCCATTGAAGCCGATTCCCCTCCCAATTGTGATATTATAATGAGCAAGGGTACTAATAATACATCTTGTGCCAACAATACACTAAATACATTTTTACCAATTTGAGTATCAATCAAATTTTTATCTTGCAATAGTTTAATGACTACCGCAGAACTACTAAGCGCGATAACAAAACCAATAACGACTGACCTTGCAAAATCCCACTCCATAAAACGACTAATCCCCAATATTAAAAGCACACTAAATCCTATTTGTGCTACTGTACCCAGCACGGCAACTTTCCAGCGTTTAACAAAATCAATTAAATTAATCTCCATTCCTATAAAGAATAGCAGCAAAATGATTCCTAATTCGCCTAAAAGATAAATCGTGTCTTTATCATCAATTATTGTAAAACCATGCTTTCCTAAAAGGACTCCTGCAATTATATAGCCAACAATATAAGTTATATTAAATTTATTTAATATAAAGCTTATGAAAATAACAATCACTGCCACTATGGCTACTAAAATAATTACAGGATCTACTAAAGAAGGGGCTGCAAGAAAAATAGTATTAAATAATAATGCACTCATTTTATCTTTGTATTAAATTAATTATGATAATAATTAGAGAATGACTTAAAATAATAGAGTCATAAAATCTATATCGTTATAAAAAGGGCGTGACCTAAGCATCCTTTTTTAGAGACATTATTCTTTACTTCTAAATCCCCCTTTAGAATAACATTATTTCTTATTATTAATAACGATTCAATTCATATATAAATCACTATGCATATTTTATGCTCAGGACGTTAAAAACTACAGTATAAATTTGTTATCGCTATACTTGTTTGATTGACGACAATACATATTTAAATAACTTTAGGGAAGGTTTTATATACTATCAAAAAAATGCATACTATTTAATTATTAAAAATAAACAGCGCTTCTGTTTATTCATATTAACACACGCTCTTTTGGTAACTAACTTGTATTTAAACGATTGGATATTTATATAAATATAATAAAGTAAACTATAAATCTGGTTTAAAACCTAAAAAAATCTATCGTTTAACCTTTAAATCTAATGGTAGCATTTTAAATACTACATATTTAACATAGCTAAATCTCGTTTGTGTACACTTTATTGAAGCTTTTTTTCTTTTATAAATTCTAGCGTTCTCCTCTCATTATAATATTGGTTATTCTTATCGTAGAAACCAACGTGACCGCCATATTTTGGCATTTCTAAATATAAATTACAATTAGATTCTGCTTCTTTTACAGGAAAACATTCTGGCGACAAAAATGAATCATTACGTGCATTAATAATTAATGTGGGGATTGTTATGTTATCTAAAAACTGAAGACTACTACTTTTCTCATAATAATCGTAAGCATCTATAAAACCATGCGCCTTAGCTGTATAAATATCGTCAAAGTTTTTCAGATTCTTAATTCGTTTGATGTCTTTTTTCAGAAGTAATTCCGGAAAATGTTCTTGCTTGCGTTTAAGTTTTTCCAATAAGCTTTTTTTAAACTTATAGGCATACAGCACATTTTTAAGAGTATGCAATTGCAGCATTGCACCTTTTAACCATACAGGAACAGAAACCGTTACCGCTGCTTTTATTTGATCTGGAATGTCCTTTTGCTCCCCAAGATATTTCAAGATTATATTACCACCGAGACTAAAACCATTAAGATAAATTTGATCATATTCTTTATGCTTAATAACATGATCTATAACCGCCTTTAAATCTTCAGTTGCTCCAGAATGATATGAACGATACATTTTGTTGTCTTCCCCACTACACCCTCTAAAATTAACACAAACTGCATTTATATTATGTGCATTAAAAAGCTTTGCAACACCTAATGTATAATGCCGTTGTGCGTTACCTTCCAGCCCATGGAGTATTATAATTAATTTTTTAGAATTTTCCTTTGCGAAACTCCAATCCAAGTCTAAAAAATCCTTATCACTTAAAAGAATTCGTTCTCTTTCTTGAGTCACCCCATCAACCGTTCTAAACAGCCCTGAATATAGTGTTGAAAAATGGCTACTTTTAAAAAAATAAGGCGGGTTATATTGGGATTCTAATATTGGCATATTAGTTTACTTCTAAATTTGTGAATTTAAAATCCTTACCATTAAAAAGACCTTTATCACTCAATTTTAATGATGGTATAACTAACAAAGCCATAAAAGATAATGACATATAAGGGGCATTTAAAGTACAGCCCATTTCCTTTGCCATTTTATCTAATCTTGCATAGGCTTTACCTATGGTTTCACCATCCTTATCGCTCATTATTCCAGCTACGGGTAATGGCACCGTCATTGTTTCCAAATTGTTTACAGCACAAATGCCACCTTTGGCTTCTATAATCGCATTTACAGCCTTGCAAATGGATTCATCATCCACGCCAACAGCAATAATATTATGTGAATCATGCCCCACAGAACTGGCTATCGCTCCCCTTTTTAATCCAAAGTTTTTTATAAACGCTAGCGCTGGTTTTTGATCTTGATAGCGATTGACTACTGTCATTTTTAAAATATCGGTTTCTATGTTGGAAACCAAATTACCATTATTAATCATAGCTTCAGCTATAATTTCATTGGTTACCAATTCGCCATCCAAGCACTCAATAACCCTTATTTTCTCTGCTGAAGATTCAACTCTGAAATCATTATTTTTTTTAGAACTCGTATTAAAATTATTCAAATTATCAAAAACAACATCTTCAATCAAAGCCTTTCCATTATTAAAAATTAAAGCGCCATTTATATACGTTTGAATAACGTTAAAGCTTGTCAAATCTTCAACTATTATACAATCGGCCTCATCTCCAACATTTAGTAGACCAACATCTAGATTATAGTGTTTTACAGGATTTACACAGGCCATTTGTAAAACCTTAAAAATGTCCATTCCTTTTGCTACGGCTCTCGCACATAATGCATTAATATGACTAAGCATTAAATCATCGGGATGTTTATCGTCGCTACAAAACATCATATTTTCATAATGTTCGGGCAACAAATCTATAAGCGCGTTGAAGTTTTTGGCAGCACTCCCTTCTCTAATAATCACCTTCATTCCTTTTTGCAGTTTTTCTAGAGCCTCATCATAAGTAAAACATTCATGATCTGTAGTTATTCCTGCTGAAATATATTTTGTTACATCATCTCCTCTTAATCCAGGGGCGTGACCATCTATAGGTTTTCCATAATGTTTTGCCCAAGCTATTTTTTTAAGCACTTCTGCATCATCAAATAGCACCCCTGGATAATTCATCATTTCTGCCAAATACTTTATATCTGGATTAGCCATTAAAGCTTTTATGTCGTCAGAATTTATAACTGCTCCTGCAGATTCAAAACTTGTGGCTGGCACACAAGATGGAGCACCAAAGTTAAATTTAAAGGGTGTTTTTTTTCCATTATTTATCATAAACTCAACACCAGGAACTCCCAATACATTTGCGATTTCATGTGGATCTGAAACTGTTGCTATTGTTCCATGCTTTACCGCTAGCTTAGCGAATTCACTGGGCACCAACATAGAACTCTCGATATGAATATGAGCATCTACAAAACCAGGCAAAATGTAATGGTTCACATGATGCTCTTTTTCTACAATAGAAACGATCTTCCCTGCTGCTATTTCAACTTCTCCTTTATATATGCGTTTATTTTGTATATCTACTATTTGTCCTTGTAACTTCATTCTTAAAAAATGATTTTAAATTCTTTACAAAACTAGTGTATTCCTATAAAAAAAGCGAGAACATTATCTGTTCTCGCTTTTTAATTTTTAAAGATATAAATACTATTACTTCTTAAAATTTTCTAAACCTGTTTTTAACCAATTATAATACTCGTCTGCATTTGGAGTATAAGCTGTTGGGGCTATTAAGTTTTCTTCATCTTGATTCATCAACACATAAAACGGCTGTGAATTTGTTTTATACTTTAGCCCTTGTAATTCACTCCACTTTTGTCCGATGTACTTGAGTTTCTTTCCTGGTTTTAATTTAGACTCAACGATCTCGTCATCCTTTAATTTACGTTGATCATCCACATACAATGAAATTAAAACAACATCATTCTTTAAAATGTCTAAGATATTTGGTTTTACCCAAACATTTTGTTCCATTTTTCTACAATTAACACAAGCATGCCCTGTAAAATCTAACATTATTGGCTTATCAATTTTCTTTGCGTAAGCTAAGCCTTTATCATAATCATTAAAAGCAAGAATATCATATGGAGCCATTAAATGCGCCCCTTCAGGCAAACCTCTATGATTTGAGGTCGCGGTATTTCCATCTCCAATTTTGGTATACCCAACACCGTACGGCGACTCACTATAATGTTGTGGAGGTGGAAATGCACTGATTAAATTCAATGGCGCTCCCCAAAGCCCTGGAATCATATAAATAGTAAATGAAAGCACTAATAATCCCAAGCTTAACCGCCCTACAGAAATATGAGACAATGGTGAATCATGAGGTAATTGAATTTTTCCAAATAAGTACAACGCTAATGTTCCAAAAATTGCTATCCAAATTGCTAAAAACACTTCTCTTTCTAATAAATGCAATTGTAATACTAGATCTGCTTGTGAAAGGAATTTAAATGCTAATGCTAATTCTAAGAACCCTAATACAACTTTTACCGTGTTTAACCAGCCTCCAGATTTTGGTAATGAATTTAACCAGCCTGGGAACGCTGCAAATAAAGCAAATGGTAACGCTATAGCTAAAGAAAACCCAAGCATTCCAATAATAGGTGCTAAACCTCCTTTGGAAGCAGCTTCCACAAGTAAAGTTCCTACTATAGGCCCTGTACATGAAAAGGACACTATAGCCAAAGCTAGAGCCATAAAAAAGATACCTATTAACCCACCCTTATTTGCCTTTGAGTCCACTTTATTGGCCCACGAATTTGGAAGCATTATTTCAAATGCTCCTAAAAATGAAAATGCAAAAACTACCAAAAGCAAGAAAAACACAATGTTAAACCAGACATTTGTAGCCAAAGCATTTAAAGCATCTGCTCCAAAAATTGCTGTTACGGCACTTCCTAATAATACATAAATAACAATAATACATCCCCCATAGATTATAGCATTTTTTATTCCTATTGCTTTAGTTTTACTTTGTTTTGTAAAAAAACTTACAGTCATTGGTATCATAGGGAATACACATGGTGTTAGTAAAGCTGCAAATCCAGACAAAAATGCTATAAAGAAAACACCCCAAATACCTTTGTTTGATGTATTATTTTCTTTTTTTTCAGTACTATTGTCTTTTAAAATCGTTTCTTTTTTCTGCTTATTTTCTATTTCCCCTTTTTTTTGAGATGATATTATAAACTCAAAGCTTTCTTCCGTTGGAGGCAAGCATCTGGTGTCGTCACAAACCATAAAAAAGACTTCACCTTCTATCTTTGTAAGGTTTTTATCTAATAGTTTTATGGTTTGCCTAAATTCTACGCTATCAGAGAAATATTTTATTTTCATATCAAAAACGGGATCATCAACAGTATGCCCATCTTCTTCTATAGTTTCGCCTATCAATTCGTGCTTATTAGACGCACTAAACGTAAAGCTTGTTGGCACTGGTCCGTCTTCTGGAACATTTTGAGAATAGAGATGCCAACCATCATCTATAGTGGCTTTTATAATTAAGTCTATCTCAGTATCAGATTTCTTCTCAATAGATGTACTCCATTTTACAGGTTCTAAAATCTGCGCTTTTACAGTTAAAATTGAAAATAAAATAATTAGAGAAGTTAGTATTTGCTTCATTTTATAATTAAGGTTTATTTAGTAGACGCAAAATAAACGTATTACTTAATAGCATGATGTTAATTAATGTTATTATTTACAAACATGCTACGCTTTAATTTTCCGTCGTAATTTTTAAAATTTTGTTGGTTTTTTGGGTCACTTTAAAACGATTATCTGCGCGGTAATTAATGATCCAAACCACTTCATTATTAGAACACAATAACAGACATTTTTCTTTATCTAACAAGGATAATTTCTCATCTTTAAAAAATTTACTCAATTTCTTTTTCCCTTGCATTCCTATAGGGTAAAAGAGATCTCCAGGCTTCCAATGTCTAATTTCTAATGGGAATTGTAGTTTTTCCTTGTCTACAAATATTTCATTCTTATTACTTTTAAAAGCAGTATCTACTGTTTTAAAGAAAAGCAAACCTTGCGTTATTTTTATTTTTTTATCCGCTTCTAAAACCGTTATTATTTTAGCATCACTTGGAGTTCTTCTAGTTAAAATCAAGCAGTCTCTATCTTTAAGTAATCTGTAGTGCTCCGAAAATACTTGCTTACCAGATTGGGCATACAGCAAATTATAAATATCATTAAAGGCTGAAAAGCCATAATTCTTAAAGATTTTAAACAGATAAACTTTAGGGTGTTTTAATTTTTGAAACTCCGAAATATAATAGGTAACTGTATGGGCTTCTTTTTTTTTGATTGCTCTTTTTAAAAATGCATCGATACTCTCGTTTACAAAACTTTCTACCTCTTGTAAATTATCTAATGTTTTTTTAAAACTATCCAATACCTGCGGATTCATTTGTTTTAAAACAGGAATAACATCGTGACGCAATTTATTTCGTAAGTATTTTGTGGATGCATTACTACTATCGGCTCGCCATTTTAGGTCATGACTCTTTGCATAATCTATTATGGTTTCTCTAGAAAAGGGCAACATGGGTCTTACAATGTTCTTATTTATTTCGGGAATACCTGTTAACCCTTCCAGGCCTGTCCCTCTGGTAAGATTAATTAAAAACGTTTCTAAATTATCGCTTAAATGGTGTCCTGTTAAAACATAATCAAAACCAAATTCTGTTACCAGTTTTTGAAACCAATGGTAACGCAATTCGCGGGCAGCCATTTGTATGGATAACTTTTCTGTTTCGGCATATGTTTTCGTGTCAAAACTTTCAATAAAAACAGCTCTATCTAACTGTTTTGCTAATGCTAAAACAAAAGCTTCATCACCATCACTCTCTAAACCTCTTAGGTTAAAATTACAATGTGCTAAACTTATATTTAGATTGGTTTGATGGCACAAATGGGTTAAAACCACACTATCTACCCCTCCAGAAATGGCAATAAGAATTTTAGCAGGCTTTAAAAACTTCAGTTTTGTTTCGATATGATTTTTGAACAATGTAATCATACTGCTAATTTACACATTGTCTAACCATTTTAAGATGGTTTTTATAAATTCTTCCTTACAAAGATCATGATGTAATTCATGATAAGCATTTTCATACAATTCTAACTGTGCCTTGTTGGTATTATAGCAAAATTCTTGGCTGCCTTTATAGTCAATAATTCTATCGCCTGTACCGTGTAAAACGAGCATAGGAGTTTGTAATGTTTTGGCCTCTTGAATGGCACGTTGCCCAGATTCGAAAACAGGAAAGGAATACATGGGGCTTATTTTATCATGAATTAAAGCATCTTTGCGATAACGATTCACTTCATTTGGATCTCTAGAAATAGCGTCTATATCTAATTCGCTAGGCAAAGTTATAGAAGGAAAAACACTTAATAATAGTTTCCCTAAAACTAATTTCCATTTTGGAGGGGTAAACGCTAACCGTAAAAACGGACTAGAAGCGATAACACCTTTCAATACACGATCTCCTTTTAAAGTATAGTTTATAGCTATATTTCCTCCTAAACTGTGTCCATAAAGCAATATGTCTTGCCCAGGAAATAACTGTCCTGCTTTTTGTACCACATAATCGGTAGCATCTAAAAGAGCTTTGTAACTAGGGCAATGCCCGCGTTTACCTTTACTCTGTCCGTGTCCATATAAATCGAAGGCCACAACAGCAAATCCCGATGTAAGTAAATAAGTTATCACCGATTGCTCATACCTAAGCATATGCTCTCCCATTCCATGCAGCAATACTATAACAGCCTTTTCCTCTTCTTCAGGGGTCCAGTATTGCCCAAACAATTCGGTATCGTATAACTTAAATTTGAATGTATTTTTCATCTATTTAATTCTCTAAAACCTCTCGCATTGCCTTGGCCTTGATTAGGCACTCTTCATATTCTTTAAAAGGCTCGCTCTTTGCTGTTATAGCACCTCCTACCGAATAGGATACATATTGCCTTTTGTTATTATATAAAATACTTCTAATAACCACATTAAAATCGAAATCACCCTCTGGAGAGATATAGCCTATGGTCCCTGAATAGACTCCACGCTTTGTTTCTTCTAATTTCTCAATAATTTGCATTGCTGAAATTTTTGGAGCCCCGGTCATACTTCCCATTGGGAATGTGGTTTTAATAACCTCTATAGGGTTGGTATTTTCTTCTATTTCTGAAACCACAGTAGAAACCATTTGATGTACTTGTTCGAAACTATAAACCGTACAAAGCGCTTCTACTTTTACACTTCCTTTTGCTGCTGTATGCGATAAATCGTTTCGTACCAGATCCACTATCATTATATTCTCACTGCGTTCTTTTTCATCTAAAAGTAATTGCGTTTTTAATGCATTATCTTCATTTTTATGCTTTGATCGTTTTGCGGTTCCCTTTATAGGTTGCGATATAATTTTTTGTCTTTCTTTTTTAATATAGCGCTCTGGACTTGCCGACAGCAAGTATTTTTCTCCCATTTTAAAAAAAGTAGCGAATGGCGGTTTAGAAATTTTATTTAGCTTATTATAAGTCTCTAAGGGATTAATTGTTGTGTTTTCGGCATAAAACTCCTGACAAAAATTGGCTTCATAGATATCGCCTCTATGAATGTGCTCTAGCATTATATTTACCTTTTCAAAATAGTCGTCTTTATGAATTCTAAGCTTTATTTTTACTGAATCACTTACGGCTTCCTGTTTTTTATTTTGATAATTATTAATGTTTCCCAAATCCCGCTCTAGCTCATCATCAACAGTCTTTAAATAGGATGTTTTAACTTCATTTCCTTTAATAAAAAACAACCTTTTGGGTTGAAAAAAATATAAATCAGGAAATTCTAAACCATCAAAGTTATTTGATTTTAATGTTTCGACATCGTTTTTTAAATCGTAAGTAAGGTAGCCAAAAACCCAATCATTTGCAGTACTTTGATAGGCTTTTAATTTCTCAAAAGCATCAAAATAGTCTGTTTGAATGGATGTAAAAGCATCAACGGCTAAAATAGCATCGTAACTAGAGTACTCTTGTTTATGGTTATTAGTATCTAACCATACCACATCGTCAAATTGTGTGCTCCAAGCCAACAAATTTTGCTTGAATAGTTCAATGTCCTTTATAGTGTAATTTTGGTGTGTTCTCAATATATTCAGAATTGCACACAAAGTACTGAAATTTATGCTTGATATAAAACTTATAACTTTCTAAAATTAGAATTTTAAAGATTACTAGGCATACAAGCGATAACAATCGGTTTATTAATTTATCTTTGTCCCTTAATAAATTAAGACTGTGACTTTTCAAGATTTAAATTTAAACACGCCTTTATACAACGCACTTAATGATTTAGGCTTTACGACACCTACGCCTATCCAGGCAGAAGCCTATAATGTTGTTGCTAGCGGAAAGGATATGGTTGGTATAGCACAAACAGGTACTGGTAAAACCTTTGCCTATATGCTCCCCATTCTAAAAAACTTAAAATTTTCTAAACAGGAGAACCCTAGAGTCTTAATTTTGGTGCCTACTCGTGAATTGGTTGTACAGGTTGTTGATGAAATTGAAAAATTATCTCAATACATAAATAATCGCGTATTAGGGGTTTATGGAGGTACTAATATTAACACCCAAAAACAAGCCATAGCTAAAGGTATAGACATACTGGTTGCTACGCCTGGTCGATTATATGATTTGGCCTTAAGTCGGGTATTACAGTTAAAATCAATTCAAAAATTAGTTATAGATGAAGTTGATGTGATGTTGGATTTAGGGTTTAGACACCAGTTAATTAATATTTTTGACATATTGCCAGAACGTAGACAAAATATTATGTTTTCGGCAACAATGACTCATGATGTGGATGACTTGATTACTGATTTCTTTATTAACCCTGAGAAAGTTTCGATCGCTGCTTCTGGAACACCTTTGGAAAACATTAAACAAGAACGCTACAATACGCCTAACTTCTACACCAAGTTAAATTTATTAAAGCATCTTCTTTATAATACTGAAACCTTCAACAAGGTCCTTATTTTTGTAGCTTATAAAAAAATGGCCGATCGTTTGTTTGAGAGTTTGGATGAAGAGTTTAAAGAAGAATTATGTGTTATTCATTCTAATAAAACTCAAAATTACAGATTACGTAGTATTGAGCAATTTAGAGAAGGGGTTAATAGAATTTTAGTTGCTACGGATGTAATGGCTAGAGGTTTAGACATTGATAATATTTCACATGTTATAAATTTTGATACTCCTGATTATCCTGAAAACTATATGCATCGTATAGGTAGAACTGGTCGTGCAGAACGCGAAGGACATGCTTTGGTGTTCTCTACCGAAAAAGAACAAGAGGCACTACAGGCGATTCAAGAATTAATGCAGATGGATATTCCGCTTATCGCTTTTCCTGAAACGGTAGAAATTTCTACCGAACTTATAGAAGAAGAGCGTCCGCAAATACGAGAACATAACAATCCTACAAAACGAAAAAAGAATGAAGATGCCCCTGGTGCCGCGTTCCATGAAAAATCGGAAAAAAACTCTAAAGAAAACTTAGGCGGTTCTTATAAGTTTAAAATTGCTGCCAAATACAAAAAACCAAAAACGCGTGGTGATAAAAATTACAACAAGCGAAACAAGAAAAAATAACCATTACATTGCTTTTTTAAGCAAAAAAGATATTAATTATCTTTTTAAGCTGCCCTTTTCTATAAAACAACACGAGTTCACACAATAAATCATTTATTTTTTCATTATTTCTTATAAAATAGTGCATGATTATTAGTAAGTTAATTATATTTATTACTACTTAATGTAATATACCTACAATATCATTTCATGTACTTATTTCTTATTAGAGAATTTAAAAGTATGTTAATCTTAAAAGATCTAAAATGTATAACTAAAAACTTAGACTAATTTTTAATATGAAGAACGTATTCGATTTACTTGATAAAACAAAGCAACACAATCCGCAATCTGATGTTAAACAGTTATTGATAGATCAACATTGGATTTTGGTAAATCAGATCAAAAAAAATAGAATTGTTTATATTTTTCATAACGACAATAGACTAACCACTACTAATAACGGTACTGTTTCTGAAGCACAATGGCATTATGTTAATCCCAATTACATTCGAATAACAACTAATGGAGAGATAAATGTTATAAAAATAACCTTTAGAGATGAAGATATTTTAACCTTAGATATAGATAGACACTCAAATGAATTGGCCGTTTTTATAAACCAATGCAAAAGTGATATTACCTTTAATACTTATGAAGATATTACGACCTACCTTCATAACAAATACATTAGCAAAGCCAAAGCATTAATTTATAATCACCAATATTTCTACATAGAGCACTCTACAGAGTTTGGCCCTGTCCCTGCCGAATACCTTATAAAAAAAGCCCAAAATAATACTATAAATGCGCAATGCCTTATACGCGATATACATGATAATGATTACAGTAAGCGATTACGCATACAAGATTTAATTAATGTAATTTAAATTTTGGAATAGGTTATTTTTATTTTATTTCTTAACTAAAGACATCTCTCAAACCTAATTATTATAGTGCTATTCTGCTACTAAATAGTCTGCATTCGTCTTTTTTTTTTACAAAACAAATGGGTTTAAAGCCCCATAAAAATTAGACCAAATAACATTTATTTACTAAAAAATAATAAACGCCCCTCCTAAATTATAACGTTATAAATTATAATTAAATGATTCTAAACACAATACATTTTAAAAATCATTTTACGCAAAAAAACGTAGGTTCTTTAAACTTAAAAAGTTAATTTTACAGCAGAAACGACAATTTAGAATCTTTTTTTTCTTTATAAAATAAACTGTCAAACAGCCATCCAGATATATGCCTTCCTGGTAATATCAAGAGACCTTCAACCAGTTT